>NZ_JAFCVJ010000016.1:0-74359 GCF_049896985.1 Brevundimonas sp. SL161
AGATCCGGCCGAAGCGCTCCCTCCCGCCGCACGAACCATTCTACTGGTGCTGGTCTCGACCCTGCGAACACTCGACCAGCAGATCGCCGTGCTCGATGCGGAGATCGCCTCACGCGCCCGGCATGATCCGGTCGCGCGTCGATTGATGACCATCCCGGGGATTGGCCCGATCACGGCGACGGCCCTGATCGCGCTCGCGCCATCGCATGAAGCCTTCAAGAGCGGCCGTCACTTCGCCGCCTGGCTGGGCCTCACGCCGCGACAGCGATCCACCGGCGGTCAGCAGAAGCTGGGTTCGATCACCAAGATGGGCGAACGAACGCTTCGACGGCTGCTGACCATCGGTGTCAGTGCCGTCATCAAACAGGCCGCCATCCGAGGCGCACCAGCAGGGTCGTGGCTCGACCAGATGCTGGCGCGAAAGCCGAAGATGCTGGTCATCGTCGCCCTGGCCAACAAGAACGCCCGCATCGTCTGGGCGCTCCTGGCCAAAGGCGATGTCTACCGAGCTCCGGGCGTGCCGGCCTAGCCAGCACGAACGCGAGACGTCGAAGCGTAGGATGAGCGAAGGAGCGTATGGCGCAACAGTCGGCGAGACGGGATCAGGAAAACCAGGGCTAACCACCGTGCCTCGAGCACGCCATGGGTGATTTGGACCGGATCCGCGAACTCCCATACAGGCCAGCGACGGTTCGCCGCCGCACTACAGGCCGGACAGATGGCAGCATCCGACTACGTGTCAGAAACTCCCGAATTCACTCTTGCGCTGAAGGGGGCGTCCACAGATGGTTAGCGGACATTACCCACGTTGTGCCAGGATATGAAAAAGTGAAGGCTTGGAGCGCCGCTTCCCGATCTGGGCGGTGTTATGTCTGCCCCGACAGGGGCGAGCTGGGCCAGCACAGCCGGGCATCTGCGCCGGGAGCTGCCGACCGAAGCGACCATTGCCCGCCCAGCTGTCGCGCGAGGGCTGTAATGATCTTGAGCCCCAGACTCGCGGGTTCGGTGGTCGCCGTTTCGGAGACGCCCACGCCGTCATCGGCGATGACCAGGGTTCGGACCACACCATCGTCGCTCAGCTCGATCGTGATCTGGCCGGGACGGTCGGGGAAGGCGTGCTCCAGTGCGTTGTTCACGCATTCCAGCATGATCAGCACGACCGGCGTGGCCTCTTCGGCCGACAACGCCACCTCGCCGCTGGAAATGGAGACGACAACATCGTCGCGGGCGGCGGCTTCGAGCGCGTCGTCAACGATGGAGCGCGCCAAGGCCTCGAAAGCCGTTGCCTGCTGCTCAGCGTCAGCCAGGCTTCTCTGGATTCGGGCGACCAGGCCGGTGCGGGCGGAGGCATCGGCCAAGGCCTTGCGAGCACCCGGGTCGACGGCGGCTCGAGCTTCCAGGCTCAACAGCGCACTCACCACCTGGATATTGTTCGAAACCCGGTGCTGCACCTCACGCATGAGGATGTCGCGACTCTCCGCAAGGGCGGCGCTGCGCTCGACCTCGCGGGACAGCCGGCGTGACGCGCCGTCCATGCCGATGATGAAGAAGATGTCGACCGCCGCGACGAAGATGAAAAAGCCCAGGGCGACCAGGGTGGCGACGGTGAGGTCGAATCCTTCCGGGCCGATCCAGAACCACCAGGCGGCCAGGCCCGACAGTGTGGCGGTCAGGATGGCGGGACGCAGGCCGGCATAATAGGCCACCACCACTACGGCCGGGAAGAATGTCAGGTAGGGAAAGCCCGGCGGGAACCAATGCGCCAGCACGTAGCGCACGGCGAAAGCGGCGCCAAACGCGACCAGTGCCAGCAGGTAGCCCCGCCACGCGACGCGTCGGATGAAGTCCTGGTTCATGCGATCCCCGGCAAACGCGTGAAACGCGTCTGCTCGCTCCATCTATCGAAGCTGCTCCGCAGCAAGTCCAGCCCGAGCTCCAACAGTCATCGATGCCCGATGCTGGGCGGTTTCTTCAGCGGACAGGCGACTATTTCGGCAACGGGTCGGAGCATGACACAAGCGTCAGGCCGAAAATCAGACATTGGCCGCCAGGCCTGAGAGCAGGCCTCCCGAACCGCGGCCTGGGGTCGGAAGCGTACGTTCACCCGACTTCGTGATCTGTCCTGCGAGCGAACTCTGTAGCGGGCTGGAATGACCCGAATGAAACGGCACTCAGGAACCGGTCCCTGCCCGGCGAAAGCACGACCAGCCGCACATCTTCCAGAGCCATCCCTTTCATCGCCGAAACATATTCGTGGCGATTGACGATGTCGGTCAGCAGGATCGTGCCGGAAGGCCGGGTGACCCGAACCATTTCCTTCAATGCCAACAGCCGGTCTCCGGCATTCTCAAGATTGTGGACGACCCAACTCGACGAGACGACATCGAAAGACCCATCCTCGAACGGCAAGTGACGCGCATCGGCAGTTTCAACCACAACCCGGTCAGACACCCCGACGAGACGAGCATTTTCGATCGGTGCGTCCGGAACGTTGGCTGACTGGTCGTTTGCAGACCAAACATCCACACCAACCGCTCGGCCAGTCGTCAGTCGCCTGGCTGCCCCGATCAGCATCAGACCCCGACCGCAACCCACGTCCAGAACCTGTTCGCTGCCCTTCCATTCATGGAGATCGAGAATGGCCTCGGCATCACGAACCTTGTCGACAAGACTTCCCCGGATCATCAGGGCAAACATAAAGAGGGCGTAGACTGCGGGGATCAGAACGATGATGCCGATCCAAACTCCCAGAACCGGGGGCGCAAAGACGAAGATGCCTACGCTGGCCGAAGCCAGCGCCATGCCTGCCAGCAAGAACGCGCGGACAAGATCCGGGGCATCAATCCCGAAGTGAGGTTTCTTCGAACCGCCCATTCGCTACTTCCGATCACGACAAGCCGCCGTCAGAGCGCTTGCCGACGATGTCTTGATCGACCGCGTGGATGTCCGCAACGGGTCGGAGCACGACATAAGCGTCAGGCCGAAAATCAGACATTGACCGTCAGGCCTGAGAGCAGACCTCCCGAACCGCCGCCTGGGGTGGGTGGCGGACATTACAGCAGCCGGTCTCAGGACCCCCGATTGACCGCCGCCATCCGTCGCACCACCTCGGCCCTGTCTGCGGCGGCCAGGTTCATGCGGGCGGCCTCGGTGTATTTCTCGCGGGCCTCGTCCCGCTTCCCGTCCGCCTCCAGCGCCCGGCCCCGGGCCAGATGCAGCGCGCCCCACTGCGGGGCACGGTCGGCGGCGGCGCGGATTTTTCGGATCGCGCCGCGCTCATCACCCTGCGCCATCAGGGCGTCCCGCAGCGAGGCGGGTGAGTCGTCCGGGATCGACCGTTCATCCGACGTCGATTGACGAACCATCATAAAAGCTGCCCTGTCTTTGATGCTGTCCGGTCGCCTGGCCTTCTGGCTCGCGCGCAGTCCGGACCGGGAAGCCCCTGTCATGTCCAGAGTTTTCGCCGTCCTGGCCTCCACCGCCACGCTGCTGGTCGCGGCGCCAGCCTTCGCGGGACCGTGCGAGCAACTCGCGGGCGGCCGCTGGCTCTACCATCTCTCGGGAGGCTCGCCCGGCCAGATCGTGACCGGCGTCATGGACTTCCGGGACGGGTCGGGGGCCGACCCCCAGGTACAGAGGGGATTGGTCTTCTTCGCCTTCGCGCCGGCTCCCTTTCCCGCCCAGGTGACCGGCGTGCCGCTGGCGCATGGAAGCTCGGGCTGGGGCCGATGGGTGCAATGCACGGCGATGCCAGGCAATGTCGCCAGATTGTCCCGCGCCATCAGCGTGGACCTCACGGTGTCCGCCGACGGCAAGTCAGCTGTAGCGAGCGGCTACTATGGGGGGTTGTCGGGCTGGGCCGCGCGCGAGCCGGGCGTGGCCGCGACCCCGGCGGGGACCTTGGCGCAACGCCCGCGCAACTAGGCTCAGGACTCATTGGTCATAGCCAGAAGATGACGGTTGCGGCGATGGCGATGGCGGACATGAAGGTGTGGGCGCATCGGTCGTAGCGGGTGTGGACACGTCGCCAGTCTTTGAGCCTGCCGAACATATTCTCGATCCTGTGGCGTTGGCGATAGAGGGTTCGGTCGTGGTCGATCTGGACCTTTCTGTTGGCCTTTGAAGGGATGCACGGGGTGATGCCCCGCTGGATCAGGGCGGCCCGGAACCAGTCGGCGTCGTAGCCCCGGTCGCCCAGCAAGGCCTTGGCTTTGGGCAGGGCGTCGATCATCAGGGCGGCTCCCTTGTAGTCGCTCATCTGGCCTTCGGAGAGCAACAGGACCAACGGACGCCCCTGGCCGTCGCACACGGCATGGAGCTTGGAGTTCAGCCCGCCTTTGGTTCGCCCGATACGTCGGGGAACAGCCCCTTTTTGAGCAGGCTGGCTGCGGTCCGATGGGCCTTCAGATGGGTGGCGTCGATCATCAATCGCTCGGGCCGGGGCCCCTTGGCGGACAGTTCAGCGAAGATCCGGTTGAACACGCCCAACCGACTCCAGCGGATGAACCGGTTGTAGATCGTCTTGTGCGGCCCGTAGTCCTTGGGCGCATCACGCCAGCGCAGGCCGTTGCGGATCACGAAAATGATGCCACTCAGCACCCGTTTGTCGTCCACCCGCGGAATACCGTGCGAGAGCGGGAAATACGGCTCGATCCGCCGCATTTGCTTGTCCGTCAGCCAGAAAAGATCACTCATGACAGGCTCCTCCTGCCTCCAGTGAATCAGATCAAAGCCCCGCGGGGAATCCCTTTAATGGGTCCTGAGCCTAGGCCGCAGCCGATGAGCGGTCGGCGCTCATCAGACCTCAAATTCCGAGGCGACGACGCCTTCGTCCATCATTTTCTTGCGCAAGGTCAGCACCTTGTGCTGGCCTTGGCGGCTCAACAGGAAATTGTGCTTACACGTTTTGCGGCCGCTGTCGGTCAGGGTGTAACCGACCACCTCCAGCCGTGCCGGACCAGATAGGCTCGACTATGGGGCGTCAGCCGGGCATTCTGATGCACGTTCATTCGGCCCTCCTCCGAGGCAGGGTCTGAAGTCTGCAATTCCCGCTTCCTCGGCCCGGACCGGATGGACAACCCATTGAGAGCTCACCTCTAGAGCCAGGGCTGGACAAGTGCCCTGAGATCGATCCGGGCTTTCAGCCTGGCCGCCAGCAGGGCGGTGCCGCTGATCTTTCGCTGGACGAACAGGATGTCCGAAGGCGGCAGATGCCATGCAGCACTGTCCGCCGCGATCTCCAGACCCGGTTCGCGCAAGGCCGCCACGAAGCGGCGATCGCCGAAGTCGAACGGACCGGGGCGCTGAAGCTCGCCGAGGATCACATCGATCATGGCGTCGACGCGCCCGCTATGTCGGGCGACCGCGGCCGGGCCGATGAAGCCCGCCGAGAGCGCTGCAGCCCGCGCGGCCATCCGGTCGCCGGACAGACCTGCGTGCAAGAGCTGGCGGTACCCCAGGGCTGTGGCCGGCTGCACCGGGCGTGCTGCGCCGAAATCGAGCAGGACCAGCCGGCCGCTATCGGGCTGGACGCGGTAGTTGGCGAAGTTCGGATCGGTCTGCATGACGCCGAACTGGAACAGCTCGCGCAGCACCAGGGTCATGAGCGTACGAACGGCCGCATCGCGCGCCGCCTGGGGGGCGGTCTCGAGCGTCTCGATCGGAAGGCCCGACAGGAAGGTCATCGCCAGAACCCGGGACGTCGTCAGCTGTTGATCCAGGGTGGGCACGATGACCTCAGGGGTATCGGCCAGCAGGCGCTCGAACAGCATCATCTGTTCGCCTTCACGCTCGTAATCGGCCTCTTCGGCAAGCTGGCGCTTGGCCTCGGCAAGGAGCGGCGCGATGTCGAGGCCCCTGGGCAGGGCGCCGGACATCCTCAGCAAGGTGGCAACGTTGTCGACATCGGACACGATGCTTTCGCTGACTCCGGGGTACTGCACCTTGATCGCCAGTTCGCGGCCGTCGCGGGTGATGGCGCGGTGAACCTGGCCGATCGACGCCGCAGCAATCGGATGCAGGTCGAACCGCTGGAACCGGTTTCGCCAGTCCGGGCCCCACTCGCGCACCAGAACCTTCTGCAGCTGGGCCGGGGGCATGTGGTGGGCGCTGTCGCGCAACCGCGCCATGATGGCGGTCAGCTCCGCAGGCAGCAGGTCCCCGGCGTCCATCGAAATGATCTGGCCCAGCTTCATGGCCGCACCCCTCAGATGGGACAGGCGGTCGGCGATCCGTCCGACGTTCGACGGCGTCAGGAGCAGGTCTCGCAGCTGCGGGCGCTCGCCCTCCGCGAGCCGTCGCGCGCCCTCCGCCACCATGCCTCCGGCGACGGATCCCGCCAGCCGACCGAACTGGCTCAGCCGCGACAGGCGCCCGCGCGGCACCGACCGTCCGGGGGATGAGCCCGTGTCCCGGCTCACGCTCTCACCACGTCAGGGTCCCGGGGCCGCCTTTGAACGGTCCGGCCAGACGCGAGGTGATCCAGCCGCCGTAGAACCCGCCGACCTGGGGCTCGACGGTCTCGTCGTCGACGCTGCAGCGATCGAAGGGGCCGGCATAGAAGGCGATATGGTCCCGCAAACCTTCAAACGGAGGCGTCGGCTGCGGATAGCTCCAGCCGACGCGCGGCAGGATCTGGGCGCCGATCACGACGTCCCAGTAGGTCGCGTCGCCCTTCCACTCGCAGAACGAGCCGCCGCGGGCGCGACGCAGCAGCCCGGGCGCTATGTCCGAGGGCGGAATATAGTAGCTGGGCGGATGACTCGTCTCCAACGTTCGCACCGCAGAGCGGGTGTCGGCCACGATGACGCCCGCGTGGACGATCAGAACATGCGCACCGCTCGGCTGGGCGATCGCCGGGCGTGGATAGGCCCACACGCTTTCCTGACCGGGCATCACCGGATCGGGCCGGGAATTCACGCCAGAGCCATAACCTGTCACCGCCCCTGCCCCCCGCAATAGATTAACCGCGTCCGCATGGTGCGGATATGGGAGGACGGTCCGCAATGTCATCCGGGTGCGACATCGATGCCCATCAGGCGCTCGCCGTCATTGAACGCCTCGCGCCCGCCCTTGCTGCCATCTCCAGTCTTTCGCGTCGGGATCGCCCTACGCGACGACTTCTCGATCTTGCCATGGCGACGGTCGCTCGAACGCGAAGCGCGCTACCAAGACCTGCTCGACTTGCCGGTATGGAGCGGCGTCAAAGAAGGAGGACATTCGCCCGCTTTCGCCCAGCCATCACCATGCGGACCCGTTGCAACAGCCCGTCCGGCGTGAACGGCTTGGCCAGGTAGCCCGAGCACCCCAGCGCTGCCGCTTCGCGGATCGTCTCGCTCAATCGGTTGGCGCTGACAATCAACACCGGCGGAAACCACGCCATCCGCCCCATGGCCTTCAGGACATCCAGTCCATCTACACGCGGCATGTGGACATCCAGCAGCACGAGCGAGAATCGTGACCGCTTCAACAGGTCGATAGCCGCCTCGCCGTTGTTGACCAGCGACACCTCGAACCCGGCCTGGGTGAGAATGATGTCCATCATCTCGCCGATTGTCGGGTCGTCTTCAGCGATCAGAACAGCGTGTTTCATGCGGCGGCTTCGACGTTGGAAGGTTCGACGTTCGAAGCGGTCAACTGTTTGGCAATGGTCGCCATCAGATCGTGGATCTGGATCGGCTTGCCGACATGGCCATCCATCCCCGCCGCACGACAGGCTGCGACCTGCTCAGGCGGAACATTGGCCGTCAAGGCAAGGATCGGCGTGCGCGACACTTGCCCCGACATCGCACGAATGGCCCGGGTGGCGTCCAGCCCATCCATGACCGGCATGTGCACGTCCATCAGGATCAGGTCATAGTCGCCGCTCGCAGCAGCCTGGACCGCCGCTGCGCCGTCGTCGACCGTCTCCAGCACGATGTCCCAGCTGCCCAGGATGGCCCGCACCAGTTCGCGATTGGCGGCTGCGTCTTCCGCCATAAGGATCCGGGAGCCCGATGGTACCTCCGCCAGGGTCTGGGCGTCGGCGGTCGCACTGGTCCGCGCCACGTCCAGCGGCACTTCCAGCCAGAAGGTAGAACCGTGACCCGGCCGGCTGTCCGCTCCGATCTCCCCACCCATCAGTTCGATCAGGCGGCGCGAAATAGCCAGGCCTAATCCGGTCCCGCCATAGACCCGCGTGGTCGAGGCATCGGCCTGGGTAAAGCGGTCGAACAGCGCGTCGATCTTGTCGGCCGCAATGCCAATCCCGCTGTCGGTCACCGCGATCCGCAACCGCCCGTCGGCCCAGCCCATGTTCAGTAGAACCCGGCCATGCCCGGTGAACTTCACCGCATTGGACAGGAAGTTCAGCATAACCTGTCGCAACCGCCCCTCATCGCCCATCAGGGCTTCGGGCAGTCCGGGCTCTATTTCGATATCCAGCGCCAGTCCCTTGGCCACGCACTGCGCCTCAACGATCCCCGCTGCCCCCTCAGCCATGGCCTTCGGATCGAACGGCATGGGATCCAGCCCCACAGCGTCTGCTTCCAATTTTGAATAGTCCAGAATGTCATTGATCACGCTCAGCAGCGCTTCCGACGACGTCGCGATCCGGTCCGCGAAGCGCCGCTCGGCGTCCGGCAGGCTCTGGCTGCCTTTCAGCAGCCCCGAAAACCCGATCACGCTGGTCAGGGGCGTGCGCAGCTCATGGCTCATATTGGCCAGGAATTCGGACTTGGCCCTGGCGCCCGCCTCCGCAACGTCACGCGCCTCGATCAACGCCTCCTCCAGCGCTTTGGTCTCCGTGATATCGCGGACCACGTCCTGAAACTCGAAGGGCTGCCCTTTCGCATTACGGATCACCTTGGGGTGGGCCTCGAGCCAGACAAACGATCCGTCCTTACGAACACCGCGATAAGGCACGCGAGGCGACGGCGTTCCGGGCCCGCTCCGCGCGTAGTCGGCAAATACAGCCTGAACCCGGTCTACGTCTTCGGGATGCATGAAATAGCCGCACGGTTGACCCACCAGCTCTTCAGGCCGGTAGCCCATCGGCCCCTCGATCGCAGGAGACAGATAGCGGAATACCCCGTCTATTCCGTAGGTTGCGATGATGTCGGTTGAGTTGTCCGCCAGTAGCCGATAGCGCGCTTCGCTGGACTTGATCGTCTCTTCCGCCTGAACCCGCTCGGTCACGTCCTGGAAGACGCCATAGAGTGCGGTTGTGGTTCCGTCCGGCCCGCGTTCGGGCCGGCATTGGGAAATCACAGTGCGTTCCTCGCCGTCCGAACGCATCAGTCGCAGTTGGAACTCCCCGGCTTCGCCTGTCTCCATCGCCTTGGCACACCAGTCACGGACGGCCTGCTGGTCGTCCGGATGATAGAACCCGACCGCATCGTCGAGGTTGGGGTCAAAGGCCTCGGGCGTCACGCCATGGATCCGATAGACCTGCTCCGACCATCGGACGTGCCCGGACACAGCGTTCAGCTTCCAGGAGCCCAGACCCGCCAGGTTTTCCGCAAGCCTCAGAGTCTCGACCAACTCGGCCTGCTCGCCTTCAACGACCTTCCTGGCGGTGATGTCGCGGACATGGTCCTGCATTTCAAAAACCCGTCCGTCAGCGTCGCGCAAGGCACGCGGCGACGCCTCCAGCCAGACGATCGTTCCATCGGCCTTGAGGGCCCGGTATTCGTAGCGCGTGACCTCCGCCCCTGAACCCGCTTCGAGATAGGCCTTCACCTTGGCACACACGGTGGGAAGGTCTTCGGGGACGGTAAAGTCGCCCCATTTCCGGCCGATCATTTCTTCGGGTGTGCGACCGAGGATGGCTTCAACCGACGGCGACACAGACAAGAACGATCCGTCTGCCGCGTATCGCGCGACGATGTCGGTGGCGGTCTCGCTCATCAGTCGAAACAGGTTTTCGCTCGCCTCGATACGCTCTTGTCCGCGCACTGACTCAGTGATGTCCTGAAAGACGCCGAACAGAGCGATGACCTGGCCCTCATGGTCCAGCTCAACCTTGGCCTGGGTCCGCGTAACGCGCTGCTCGCCGACGCGGTCTATACGCAGGAGCGTGTCATAGCCCTCCCCGTTAACCAGGGCCCGCTCGATGAGAGCCCAGACTTTCGCCCGGTCCTCCGGGTGATACTGGGGGCTCATGGCTTGGAACGTTGGATCGACCGAACCAGGCTCCAGCCCGTGGATGCGGAACACTTCGTCCGACCATTCAATCGCCCGCGTCGCGACGTCGTATCGCCAATGACCGACCCCGGACATCGCCTCAGCCATCTCAAGCTTGGCGGTCTGTTCACTTTGGCGGCGCATCAATCGGGCCTTGTCGATCTCGTGACCTGCCAGCCCTGCCAGAAGCACCAGACTATCCATCTGGGCGGCGGTGGGTGCGGGCCGGGCCACAGTGTCGATCACACAGACCGCGCCGTCCTGCGCTCCATCAACGGTTGTTATGACCGCCCCGGCATAGAACCGCACGCCATCGCGCGTAACCAGACCGTTGTCCTGAAACCGGGGATCAAGCGTGGCGTCCTCGACCACCATCGTCGATCCTGCCGGCCCGCCAACCATGTGGGCGCAGAAGGATTCGTCCCGCGTCGTCTGATCTGCGTCATAGCCCCGGTTCGAACGAAACCATTGCCGGTCCTGATCCAGCACAGTGATCAGAGCGATAGGCGCGCCGAACAGTGCCGCCGCAAGTTCGGTCAGCCGGTCGAACGCTTCGCTCTTTGCCATCGCCAAATCCCTGTGAACGCTCAGGGTTAATGCCCGATACCGAACAAAGCGTTACCTGGTAAGGTGCGCTTTGGGTCGGGATCCCCAGTCGAGAGCCGGCCGGGAAGGCGACCTTCGCCCGTCGCCTGCTGACGCCGGAACCGCCGGATCATCGCGCTCGATGCACGCCCGTGGGTGACCGGGAAGAGGAGGGGTCCGGGACGCCTCGACCACGCACCGGGTTGAGCCGCTGAACCAACCGGCGGGACAAGCATTCGACTCGGTCCCGAGGAGTCGTCCCATGCCCGCACGCCCCACCTGGCAAGGCCATCTGAAGCTGTCGCTCGTCACCTGTCCAGTGGCGCTCTATGCGGCGACGACCAGGACGAACGACGTCTCGTTCCACCTGATCAATCCGAAGACCAACAATCGCATCCGCATGGTCGCGACGGACCCCGATACGGGGCCGGTCGAGCGGTCGGATCTGGTCAAGGGCTATGAGGTGTCGAAGGACGAATACGTCCTGTTCGACACCGCCGATTTCGACAAGGTGAAGCTGGACTCGACGCGGACCATCGACATCGACCAGTTCGTCGACGCCGACGATATCGACCGGCTGTACTGGGCCGACCCCCTCTATGTCGTGCCCGACAAGGGGGTGGGGGCCGAGGCCTTTGCCGTCATCCGCGAGGCGATGGCCAAGCAGAACAAGATCGCCATCGGCTCGCTGGTGCTCAGGAACCGCGAGCGGCGCATCGCCTTGGAGGTCCGGGGCAAGGGGCTGGTGGCCTGGACGCTGCGGGCGCACGACGAGGTGCGCGACGCCGAGGACTATTTCGACGACATCCCGACGATGAAGGCGGATGCCGACATGGTCGATATCGCCGCGCGGATCATCAGCCAGAAGGATGCTGACTTTGATCCGACGCTGTTCAAGGACCGCTACGACGAGGCGCTGAAGGCGATGATCAAGGCCAAACAGGAGGGTCAGGGCGTGGTCGAGGCGCCGGAACCGGACGACACCAATGTCGTGGACCTGATGGCGGCGCTGCGGAACAGTCTGAAGGGGTCGGCGGGGGGAGTCGCGGCGAAGAATCCGCCGGCGAAGACGAAGGCTCCGGGGAAGAAGAAGGCGGCCTGAGTTTCCCTTCTCCCCTTGCGGGAGAAGGTGGCAGCCGAAGGCTGACGGATGAGGGGTCTCGCCGGCGGGTGGAGTTAGGGGGCAGACGGTAAATTGGCGAGGTCAGCGTGACCCCTCATCCGACCTCCGCTCCGCTTCGGCCACCTTCTCCCGCAGGGGGAGAAGGAAGCATCATCAATCCTCGGCCTCGATGCCGTCGATGTCGTCGTCGTCGAGGCCCATGTGGTGGCCGATCTCGTGGATGAGGACGTGGGCGATGATCTCGGCGAGGCCGACGTCGCCGCGCTCGCACCATTCGTCGAGGATCGGGCGGCGGTAGAGGAAGACGCGCGACGGCTCGGGCGCAGGGCCGAAGCCTTCGCGCTCGCCGATATGGACGCCGTGATAGAGGCCAGTCAGGTCGAACGGGTCCTCGAGATCGACCGCAGCCAGGGTCTCCTCGTCGGCGAAATCGTCGACGCGGATGACCACATCCCCGGCGGCGGACCTGAACGGCTCCGGCAGGGCGTCGAAGGCCTGGCGCGCCAGCCGGGCGAAGTCGTCGAGCGAAGGGGCCGCTTGGTCGTTCCAGGTCATGGCGGGGGAGTTAGGCGCTCGTCCGGGGCAGCGCCACCGTGGCGCAAGGGACTCACCGTCGCGCACGCCCCGACTACTTGTTAACCATCCATTCGCGCCCGGCGCGGCTTCGGCTATGGTCGCGATTCGATCCAGCGGGTGAACGGGTATGGCGGAGGCCGATATCGCCTTTGCGGCGGCGGCGGGAGCGGCGGGGCTGGCCCTGTCGATCAGCGTCTGGGCGTGGCGTCTGCGCCGGGCCGTGGCCGCGCGCGAATCCATGATTGAGCGGGAACGGGTCGCGACGGCGGTGAGCCGGGCGCAGCACGACGGCGCCCTGACCGCCTTCGACGACGTGCGCATCGGGCTTACGCCGGGCGAGCCGCCGCTGTTGCTGGGGCGGGACGATTTCATCGAGGCGGTGCGGCTGGCCTTTGCGAAGGACGTCCAGGGGTCGCCGGGCGCGGCCCTGGCCGAGGCCCTGCATGCGGGCCTGCCCGAGGCGATCGACGCCCTTCTGGCCGACGGGACCCCGTTCGAGGCGCACGACGGCGACGCCTGGAAGATCGAGGGCAGCGCCGTCAACGGCACCGCCTGGCTGAGGCTGTCGCCGGTAGTGCGGAGCGTCTCGCAGGTGGACATCCAGGGTGGGCCGGGCGAGGGCGCCGGCGAGCACGGGTTCGGGGCCGGGCTGATCGCCGACGCCTCGCCCTCGCCGACCTGGGTCGTGGATCACGACGGCCGTCTGGTCTGGGCCAACAAGGCGTGGCTGGCCGAGGTGAAGTGCGGAACGGTCGAGGCGGCGCGCGAGGCCCGGGCCAGTTTCGACCGCGGCGCCGACCAGCTGGCGGCCGAGGCCGCGCGGGTCGGGACGCATCAGGAAGGTTTCCGCTGGACCGCCGGAGACGGACGTCGCCGGGCCTGGAAGATCCTGGCCGAGCCCCTGTTCTCGGGCGGCGCGGCCGGGCCGGGCGGGCCGGTGCTGGTCTTCGCCATCGACATGACCGAGGCCGAGGAGACGCGCGATACCCTGCGTCGTCACGTTACGGCCCACGACGAGACCCTCAACCATCTGGCCGATGCGGTGGCCATCTTCGGGCCGTCCAAGAAACTGGCCTTCCACAACATCGCCTTCCAGGTGCTGTTCAACCTCGATCCGGCCTGGCTGAACGAACGGCCGACGCACGCCGAGTTGCTGGACCGGCTGCGTCAGCGCCGGATGCTGCCCGAGGTCATCGATTATGCGGGCTGGAAGGCGCGCGAGCTGGAGTTCTACGAGGCCACCGAAGCAGCGGCCGACGACAGCTGGTCCCTGCCCGACGGGCGGACCCTGAGGCTGGTGCGCCAGCCCCATCCCCTGGGCGGCATATTGCTGCTGTTCTCGGACATCACGGGCGAACTGAGCCTGCGCAGCCGGTTCAACGCCCAGCTTCAGGTGCAGACGGCGACGCTCGACAAGCTCAACGACGCGGTCGCCGTGTTCGGCTCGGACGGGCGGCTGCGGCTGCACAACGAGGCGTTCGAGACCTTCTGGAGCCTGTCGGCCGAACAGCTGGAGGAGGCGGGGGAGTTCGATGCCATCGCCGAGCTGTGCAAGACGGCCCTGCCCGACGCGGCCCTTTGGCTGGGGCTGAAGGCGCGGGTGGCCGATCCCGATCCCGAGAGCCGCATCGCCGTCTCGGGCGAGGGGCGCACGACCGACGGGCGGACGGCGGCCTGGCAGACCCGGCCCCTGCCCGACGGCGCGACCCTGGTGGCCTTCTCCGACGTGACGGCGCGGCGCGAGCTGGAACAGGCCCTGGCCCAGCGCGAGGCGGCCCTGAAGGAAAGCCAGGCGCTGAAGCGCGAGTTCGTGGGCTCGGTCAGCTATGAGCTGCGGACGCCGCTGACCACGATCGTCGGCTATTCCGAACTGCTGGAGACGATGGGCGATCTGCCCGACCGTAGCCGCCAGTACGCGGGGGCCATCCGCGTCGCCGCCGGCCAACTGACCCACTCCATCGACGATGTGCTCGACATGGCCCAGATCGACGCGGGCGAAATGGAGCTGTCGCTCGGCGACGTGCGCATCCGTGACCTGTTCGCCGCCGCCGTCGAGAAGCATCGGCCGAGGATCGAGGGACGCGGCGCGACACTGAAGGCCGTCGCCGCCGCCAACCTGCCGGCCATCCGGGCCGATGCGCGGCGGCTGGCCCAGGCCGTCGATCATCTGCTGGACAATGCCGGGCGCTCGGTGTCGGAGGGCGGGTCGGTGTCCCTGCGGGCCGAGGCCAACTCAAGCGAGCTGCGCATCCGGGTCGAGGACACCGGCCGGGGCATCCCCTATCATCTGCAGGCGCATGTCTTCGACCGGTTCGTGAAGCGCGAGCGCGGCGGGCCGGGCGTGGGGCCGGCCTTGGTCAAGGCCCTGGTTGAACTGCACGGCGGCTGGGCCGAGGTGGAAAGCGAACCCGGCAAGGGCGCGGCCTTCATCCTGCACCTGCCGCTGGAGGCCGACAGCGGGGCTGCGGCGCCGGAACTGGCGCTGGGGTAGACCGCCCTAGCTGCGGGCGCCGTGGTCGATCAGCCAGGCAGCGACATCGGCGTGTCGATAGCGGCGCGCCTGGCTGATCGGCGATCGGACTTCCGTGCCACCCGAAGCGAGAGTGACCGGCACCGCCAGGTTGACGTCGGCGCCGGCCGCGACGAGCCGCTGGACGACCGACAGATGACCCTCGCGGGCGGCGTTGATTAGGGGCGTCTCGTCGTCCGGGACAATCGCGTTCACGTCGGCGCCGAGGCCGATCAGATAGTCCGCCATCTCGATATGGCCGCTGGCCGCAGCGGCGATCAGGGGGTTGCCATCGCCCTTCATTGGACGGTCGATCTCGGCGCCATGTTCGATCAAAAAGCGGGCCATGGTCAGGTCGCCGTTGCGGGCGGCCATGATCAGTGGCGTGCCGTCGTGCTCGCGGCCCGCATCGACGTCGGCACCGTGGGCGATGAAGACCTCGGCTGCGCGGACATCCCCGGTGCGCGCGGCGTCCAACACCCATGCTCCGGAGGCCGGCAAGGTCGCGGGCTCTGGTCGGGACGTCTGGGCGGAAGCGTGGATCGCCACGCCGCACAGGAGGGTGGCGACGATCCCAGCGGTGGTCAGGGGGCGGACGGAAAGCGTCTTCGGCGACATGGGAAGCTCCGTAGCGACAACTGACTATGACAGAGGTCGCAGGGATGGCTATTTAAGGATTGGTCATCTTCGCCCCCGCTGGCGCGGTGATAGGCGGCGGAATAAAGGACCGGGCATGACGAAGCTCCTCAAGACCGCCCTGATCTATGATTTCGACGGGACCCTGGCGCGGGGGAATATGCAGGAGGTCACTTTCATTCCCTCGGTGGGGATGGGGATCGGCGACTTCTGGGGCGAGGCGGACCGGCTGACCAAGTCGGCCGATGGCGACAACATCCTGATGTATATGCAGCTGATGCTGCAGCGGGCGCGGCACAGCGACCAGCCGATCACCAAAAAGCTGCTTGCCGAGCACGGCCAGGACGTGAAGCTGTTCGACGGGCTGAAGTCGGACCTGACCGGCAAGGGCTGGTTCGAGCGGATTGACGCCATCGGCGCGAAATACGGGCTGGAGATCGAACACTACATCATCTCGGCGGGTCTGGAGGAGATGATCGACGGCTGTCCGATCCGCGACGCCTTCCACCACGTCTTCGCGTCGAAATTCGCCTATGACGACCACGGGGTGGCGATCTGGCCGGCGGTGGGGGTCAATTACACGACCAAGACCCAGTATCTGTTCCGCATCAACAAGGGCGTCCTGAACCACTGGGACCACGAGCGGATCAACCGGTTCACTGCCGACGAGGACCGGGCCATTCCGTTCGAGCGGATGATCTTCCTCGGCGACGGCGACACCGACGTGCCGACCATGAAGATGATGCACACCAAGGGCGGCTTCTCGATCGCCGTCTATGATCCCCGGAACTCGGAGAAGGATCAGAAGAAGATCTATTCGTTGATCTCTGAGGACCGGGTCAATTTCGTCGCCGCCGCCGACTATCGCGAGGGCCAGCCGCTGGACCTGATCGTGAAGGGGTTGATCGGGCGGATCGCGATCAACGCCGGGACGATGCCGAGGATCGACTAGAGAGCCGCCTCCGGCGCGCGACGCAGCGACAGGCGCACGGTCAGGCCGGGCTGCGCATCCCCCAGAGCGATGCTCATGCCGTGAAGGTCGGCGATGGCAGCGACCAGGGCCAGACCCAGGCCATTGCCCTGCGACGTCCGGCTGGCGTCGCCCCGATAGAAGCGACGGAAGACCTTGTCGCGCGCCGCCTCGGGCACGCCCGGTCCGCGATCAGAGACCACGACGTCGACGCGATCGCCCAGGGACGTCAGGGCGACCTCGATCGGCGTGCCCTCCGGCGTGTGGCTCAGGGCGTTCTCGATCAGGTTGGAGATCAGCTGGGTCAGCAGCTCCGGGTCGCCGGAGACCGACCGATCCGGTTCAATGCGCGCGGTCAGGCGGCGGCCCTGATCCTCGGCGGAAGGGGTGAAGGCCTCCGCGACATTGGCCACGATGCGACTGAGGTCGACACGCTGGAACCCGGCCTTGCGGGCGCCGGCCTCGATCTGGGCGATGCGCAGCAGGGCGGCGAAGGTGGCGAGGATCTCGTCGGTGTCCTCGACCGCGGCGTCCAGCGCGGACTGATAGAGGGCGATGGCCTGAGGTCCGTTGCGCACGGTCTCCAGCCGCTGGCGCAGGCGGGTCAGGGGCGTGCGCAGGTCGTGCGCGATGTCGTTGGAGACCTGCCGCAGGCCCTCCATCAGGCTCTCGATCCGGTCCAGCATGGCGTTCACATCCATGGCGAGGCGGTCGAACTCGTCGTCGTTGGGCGACACCGATACCCGCTCGGACAGTTCGCCGCCCACGATCCGTCGCGTCGTGCGCGTGACCATGCCGATCCGGCTGCGGAACAGAATACTGGTGGCCGCCCCGCCCAGGATCGCCAGGATCGCGGTCAGGCCGCCCGCCCAGGCGAACGACCACCGCATCTCGCGCTGCAGGGTGAGCAGGTCCCCTGTGTCGCTGGCCACGACCAGGACACCGCCCTGCACATTGGCCCGGACCGCCATCATCGGCAGGGGGGCGCCGTTCGACTGGATCAGGGTGATGTCAGAGAGGCCGAGCGGCGTGTCGGCGAGGCGTTCGTCACCGGCCATGACCCGGCCGTCGGGCCCGATCAGAAGGAAACTGTCGGGTCGGTCCTGATCGTCCGCGTCCTGGGCCGACAGGTGTTCGAGAATTTCCCCCAGCCCGTCTTCGTCAGCCTCGCGCAGCAGGTTGACCGACTGGGTGTGGACGATCTGGCGATGGCGCGCCTCGTCATACCGGGTGACCAGGACATAGACGGCGCTGAGCAGACCAGCGGCGGACACCGCGAAGATGACGGCATAGACGGCCGCCAGCCGGAACGCCGCGGAGCTGAGCAGGCGTGACCTAGCCACGCAGGCTGTATCCCGCGCCGCGGACAGTGTGCAGCATCGGAGCTCCGAACTCGCGGTCGATCTTGCCGCGAAGGCGGCTGACATGGGTCTCGACGATGTTCGTTCGGGGGTCGAAATGGAATTCCCACACCTGTTCCAGAAGCATGGTGCGGGTCACGACCTCTCCGGCATGGCGCATCAGCACCTCCAGGAGGCGGAACTCGCGCGGCTGAAGTTCGATGGGGCGTCCCTCGCGCGTGACGGCCCGTCGCAGCAGGTCCATTTCCAGCGTTCCGACCTTCAGCGTCGTCTCGTGCCGCCGGGCCGAGATGGCCGGGCGGCGGGCGAGGGCGGCGAGGCGCGCCGACAGTTCGGAGAAGGCGAACGGTTTGACCAGATAGTCGTCAGCCCCGGCGTTCAAGCCCTCCACCCGATCGTCGATGCCGCCCAAGGCGGTCAGCAAGAGGATGGGGACCCCGGACCCGGAGGCGCGCAGGGCGCGGACGACCGCCAGGCCATCCATGCCCGGCAGCATCCGGTCGACCACCAGGACGTCATGTCCCGGCTCGAGCGCGAGAAAGAGCGCGGCACGTCCGTTGCCGGCGTGATCCACCACATGACCCTGCTGACGCAGGCCATCGCAGACGTAGTCGGCGATGCGGGGGTCGTCCTCGACGACGAGAACCTTCATGTCTGAATCCCGTCGAAACGGCGTGACGCGCCCATCATGCTCAGTCGCGGTCTATGGCGATCTGCAGCACCCGTCCATCGGTCGCGCTGACGATGACGTCCTTCAGGTCGACCTCGGTGGCAACCGAGACCTCGTAGTAGGCGCCGGTGTGGTCGATTTCGAGGGTCGCCTCGATCGCCTTGCCGACCGCTGCGGTCTCGGCGGCGGTAACGGCCTGGGACAGGGAGATCGGCGCGGCGCGGGCTGCAGCGACCTCGTCCGCCTCGTCTCCATACTGGACGGCGGCGAAGGCTGCGCCGCCGACGGCGGTCAGGACCAGGGCGCCGAAGGCGACGGGGAGGAATTTGCGAACGGTCGTTTTCATGTGAGGGCTTCCTGTGGTTGGAGCCCTGTTTCTAGTGATCGACGGTTTGGAGCCGCATGTCTCCGACTATACGGATCGCCAATGTTGAGCGCCGCCGGGCGAGTGTCAGCGCCCGCCGGCGCGGATCCACGCTTCGCGGGCGGGGAGCAGGCGGGAGGGAACGAGGCCGCGCAGGGCGGACTGGCCCTTGAGCGTGAGCCCGGCCTCCGCGCCCTTGCGCCAGGCGACGTCCGCCTCGGTGGCGAGGCCCGCCGCAACGTCCACAATGGTGACGCGGGCGGGCAGGGAAAGCTGACGGTCGGTTCGGACCTTGAGGCCGCCCGCCGAGGTGTCGACAATCACGCAGGCCATCTCGATCCCGGGCGCGACCAGGACGGCGCGCGCGTTCGTGGGCGAGCGGGGCTGGAGGCGACGGTCGATGGGTTGGGTCAAGGCCACGGTACTCAACGCGCGGCGGGCGCTTCAGGTGCCGCCATGGTCCCGGATGTGAAGCACGGCGCGGTCTTCGTCCAGTTCGATGACGCTGTCCGCCGTGACGCCGCCGGCCAGCATATGGCGGGTGATGCGCTCGAAGGCCTGGATGAAGCGGGCCAGTTCGGTGCGGCGGGCCTCTGGCACGGCGGCAGGACGGATGCCGAGCAATCCCGCCTCCTGTTCGACCCGCCAGTCGAGGATGCGGTCGAAGGTCGGGGCCTTGAGGAACAGCAGGGCGTCGAAGGTGGCGAACAGGCGGGCGTAACGGGTCGCCAGTGAATGGTTGATCGCGCGGCGCCAGACGGCGTCCGGGTCGTCGATCCGCTCGAGGTCATTGATCGGGACGGCCAGTTCGGGCTCGTCCTGAGGCGTCGCGCCGAGGCACCAGCCTTCCAGCAGGACAGCGCGGGCCCGGCCGGTGAAGACGGGCCAGTCCGCCTCGGCCCGGCGGTCGTCCGCGAGCTTGTCGAAGGCGGGAATCGCCGTGCTGTCCCCTGGCCCGGCGGCGCGCAGGCGGGCCAGGGTCTGATCCAGCAGGTCGAGGTCATGGGTGCCGGGCGGACCCCGGACAGCGAACAGGGGGTGGACGCGGGCGGCGAGGTCGGCGCGCTCGGCGCGGGTCAGATAGACGTCGTCGAGGGACAGGGCGGCGCAGGACAGGCGCGTCGCCGCCTCGGCCGCCAGGGTGCTCTTGCCGCTCCCCTGGGCGCCCGCGATGGCGATCAGGGGGAGGTGGCCCGGCCGCGCGTGGCGGCGGATCAGATCGTCCACGGCCAGGATCAGCCGGGGTTCGACGATGCCAGACTCTGGGGTCAGTGCTGGTTGGCCGGCAGGCGCACGATCAGGCCGTCGAGGGCGTCGGAGACGCGGATCTGGCACGACAGGCGCGAGTTGGGCTCCACCGCCTCGGCGAAGTCGAGCATCGACTCTTCCATGGCCGAGGGCTTGCCGGTCGCCTCGCGCCAGGCCTCGTCGACATAGACGTGGCAGGTGGCGCAGGCGCAGGCCCCGCCGCAGTCGGCGTCAATGCCGGGCACACTGTTGCGGACCGCCCCCTCCATGACGGAGAGGCCCGACTTGACCTCCACGGCATGTTCGCGGCCGTCGTGCTCGATGTATCTAATTCTGGCCAAGGATCAGGCCGCCTGCTTCTTGCGTCCCGGGGCGATCATCAGCTTCTTGGTCTCGGCGATGGCCTTGGCCGGGTTCAGGCCCTTGGGGCAGACCTGGGCGCAGTTCATGATCGTGTGGCAGCGGTAGAGCTTGAACGGGTCCTCGAGGTCGTCGAGCCGCTCCTGGGTCTTGTCGTCGCGGCTGTCGGAAATCCAGCGATAGGACTGAAGCAGGGCCGCGGGACCCAGGTACTCGGTCTGGTTCCACCAGTAGCTGGGGCAGGAGGTCGAGCAGCAGGCGCACAGGATGCATTCGTAGAGGCCGTCGAGCTTCGCGCGGTCCTCGGGCGACTGCAGACGCTCGGTGGTGGGATCCGGATCGTCGGACTGGAGGTAGGGCTTGATCGAGTCGTACTGGGCGTAGAACAGGGTCAGGTCCGTCACCAGATCCTTGATCACGGCCTGGTGCGGCAGGGGGCCGATGGCGATGGTCGAGGACGAGCATTCGTCCCAGCCCTTGGTGCAGGCCAGGGTGTTGCGGCCGTCGATGTTCATCGAGCAGGAGCCGCAGATGCCCTCGCGGCACGAGCGCCGGAACGACAGGGTCGGGTCGATCTCGTTCTTGATGTGGATCAGGGCGTCCAGCAGCATCGGGCCGTGGTCGTCGGCCGAGACCTCGAAGACGTCCCACGAGGGGTTGGCGTCGACGTTGGGGTCATAGCGATAGACCTTGTAGGTCTTGACGTTCCTGGCGCCGTTGGGAGCCTTGTGGACCTTGCCCTTGGTCGGGGCGGAGCCGCGCGGGAGGGTGAGTTGAACCATCTCAGTAAACCCTCGCCTTGGGCTTGATGTACTCGATGTCGGACGACATCGTGTAGGTGTGGACCGGTCGGTAGTCGATCGCGACGTCCTCGCCGGGCCTCTTCCAGGCCAGGGTGTGCTTCATCCATTCGTCGTCGTGACGGTCGGGGAAGTCCTCGCGAGCGTGGGCGCCCCGGCTTTCCTTGCGGTTGGCCGCGCTCTCGATCGTGACCAGGGCCTGGTCGATCAGGTTGTCGTATTCCAGCGCCTCGACCAGATCCGTATTCCAGATCATGCCGCGATCGGTGGTCTTGATGTCAGCCGAGCGGGCGGCGATGTCGCGCAGCCTGGCGACGCCTCCGTCCAGGGTCTCGCCGGTGCGGAACACGGCCGCGTCGGACTGCATGGCGTGCTGCATCTCGTTGCGCAGTTTCGCCGTCGACTGGGAGCCGTTGGCGAAGCGGAAGCGGTCGAGGCGGGCCAGATGTCCGGCGGTGGCCGAGGCCGGGGCAGCGGGGACCGGGGCGGCCTTGTCGACCACCTCACCAGCCCGAAGGCCGGCGGCGCGTCCGAAGACGACCAGGTCGGTCAGGCTGTTGGAGCCCAGACGGTTGGCGCCGTGGACCGAGACGCAGGCCGCCTCGCCCACGGCCATCAGGCCCGGGACCACGGTGTCGGCGTTGTCGCCGACCTTGGTCAGGACCTCGCCGTGATAGTTGGTGGGGATGCCGCCCATATTGTAGTGGACGGTCGGGATGACCGGGATCGGCTCCTTGGTGACATCGACGCCGGCGAAGATCTTGGCGCTCTCGGAGATGCCCGGCAGGCGCTCGTGCAGCACCGCCGGGTCGAGGTGATCCAGGTGCAGGTTGATGTGGTCCTTGTTCGGACCGACGCCGCGACCCTCGCGGATCTCCATCGTCATGGAGCGGCTGACGACGTCGCGTGAGGCCAGATCCTTGGCCGACGGGGCGTAGCGTTCCATGAACCGCTCGCCCTCGGAGTTGGTCAGGTAACCGCCCTCGCCCCGGGCGCCCTCGGTGATCAGACAGCCGGCGCCGTAGATGCCGGTCGGGTGGAACTGGACGAACTCCATGTCCTGCAGCGGCAGGCCGGCGCGCAGGACCATCGCATTCCCATCACCCGTGCAGGTGTGGGCCGAGGTGGCCGAGAAATAGGCGCGGCCGTAGCCGCCGGTGGCCAGGATGACGAGCTTGGCGCGGAACTGGTGGATGGTGCCGTCGTCGAGCTTCCAGGCCGTGACGCCCGTGCATTTGCCGTCCTGCATGATCAGGTCGAGGGCGAAATACTCGATGAAGAACTCGACCTCGCGGCGCACCGACTGGCCGTAGAGGGTGTGGAGGATGGCGTGTCCGGTGCGGTCGGCGGCGGCGCAGGTCCGCTGGACCGGGCCCTCGCCGTAGTTCTTCGTCATGCCGCCGAAGGCGCGCTGATAGATCTTGCCTTCGTCGGTGCGCGAGAAGGGCACGCCCCAGTGTTCCAGTTCGTAGACGGCCTTGGGGGCCTCGCGGACCAGATATTCGATGGCGTCCTGGTCACCCAGCCAGTCCGACCCCTTGACGGTGTCGTACATGTGCCACTTCCAGGAATCCTCGCCCATGTTGCCGAGCGCGGCGGAGATGCCGCCCTGGGCCGCCACGGTGTGGGAGCGGGTCGGGAAGACCTTGGTGACGCAGGCGACCTTGAGTCCCTGCTGCGCCGCCCCGAGGGCCGCGCGTAGGCCCGAGCCCCCGGCGCCGACGACGACGACGTCGTATTCGTGATCGACGATTTGATAGTCAGCCATTTTTTTCGATCAGATCCCGAAACCGGCCGGCAGCGGCGCCGAACCCAGCGCCAGCCGCACGATGAAGAAGACGCTGGCGGCAGCCAGCGCGAGGAAGATCAGGTTCAGCAGGCCCAGCAGCAGGGCCTTGTTCCCCGGACGGTGGATGTAGTCCTCGACGATCACCTTCCAGGCCAGGCTGGCGAAACCGAAGAAGACCAGGGCCGTGACGATCAGCAGCCCTGCGTTCAGCCGGCTGGCGAACCACTGGAGGACGACGTCGTATCCGGCGCCGGCCAGGGTGAAGGCGGTCGACAGCAGCCAGACGCCGAGCGGCATCATCAGGGCCAGCAGGATCTTTTCCAGGGTCCATTCCCCGGCGCCGTGGCGCTCGGAGACCCGGACGCCGTTCTTGTACTGGGCCTGGGCGCTCACAGCGAAACCCTTCCGGTGGCGAACAGGGCGACCCAGAACAGGATGGCCAGGGGGACGGGGCCGTAGACGGCGATCGAGGACAGCCGGTCGGCGGACGTGATCGTCAGGCCGGCGCCGGTGTCGTTGATCAGGTGGCGACCGCCGTTCAGCAGGAGCGAGGCCAGCGCCACCGTCAGGCCGAAGCCGACGAACAGGCCCAGGGGCGAGCCCGCCAGATCGAGAGCGGCGGCATAGGCCTCCGGTCCGAAGGCGGCGGCAGCGATCCAGGCGACGACGAAGATCGCGCCGACGCTGGCCGCGCCGATGGTGACGCGGAATAGGATCGAGGCCGTCATGGTGATGTGCCAGCGCCAGGTCTGCAGATGCGGAGACAGGGGACGTGGGCGGCCGTTGGGCTGGGGGACGAAGCGACCGGTCTGGTCGTCGGCCGCGTCGCCGGTAGGGTTCGACATGCGAATGGTTCTCAAAAAACTGAGACGGAACAGGCGTCAAGCGTGAGTGGCACTGGCTTTACGGACGGTGGCAGGCCGGTGTCAACGCGAGGGTGCAGTGCAAAACGGGCTTGCCGGCACCCTCATCCCGCACTGCGGGGGGCCGATCACGATTTCGCGTGTCGCACGTCGGCGCTGGCCATCGCCTCCGCGAGACGACAAGCTGCCCCCCATGGTCGTTTTCGCACTGATTTCGCTCGCCGTTTCCTCCGCTGCAGTGACGGGGCAGTCGGCGCCCGTGGCCTATACGGCCCAGGTCTATCAGGCGCCGGTGGTGCGACCTTTCGAGCCACCGTCGAATTTCGGCCGTGTCACGGAGGAAGGCGACGGCGGGGGCGATACCCGCCTTCGCGTCATTACGGCCCCGGTCTCGGTCGAGGCCTACCGCCGCAGCTACGAGCATGCGCCCTCGCGGGCGGACAATGCCTACGATGCTGGAGTCAACAACGCCGAGCGCAGCATGGACGCGCGCATGGGGCCGCTGGACGGGCGCTGGCTGCTGAAGGACGGCGAGGGGCGGACGCTGATGACCGTGTCCCTGATGGACCAGGGCGAGACCAGGCCGCTGGAGGGCGGCTATCGCACCGCCGACGCCACGGCCGAGGTCGGACCCCTGACGACGGCGGAACGGTCGGCGGGCGTTCTGGTGCTGGAGATGGGCGGCGGACGACTGTCGCTGCAGTCTGCGGGCGAAGGCTGGAGCGGCGTGTTGGCGCGCGGCGACCGCGAATGGCCCGTTACGCTCGTTCGCTGATTCAGCCCAACCCCGTGCATCCCCGCGAAGGCGGGGACCCAGTGCTGTGGGCAACAGGGGGCGCCAGGTGCGCGTTGACCGTGATCCCGCGCACCGAGGTGCAGCCAAAACCGGGGTCCCCGCCTTCGCGGGGATGCACGGAAATCTTATGCGAGATCGATCAGACCGAGAGCGCGGGCTCTCGCGGCCGGATCGTAGGGTTCAGCCGGACCCCGACCCCAGACAGGATCCGGCCACAGGCCGTCGTCGCGGCGGCGGCCGACGACATGCAGGTGCAGCTGGGCGGTGACGTTGCCGAGGGCGGCGACGTTCAGCTTGGCGATGGGCTTTCCCGCCGCCCCGGCCAGGGCGCGGACGATCGCGCCGGCCCGGATCGTCTCCTCCATCAGGACTGCGCGATCGGAGACCGGGAGATGCTCCAGCTCGGTCGCGCCCGCGACCCGGGGGATCAGGATCAGCCATGGGAAACGGGCGTCGTCCTGCAGCCGGACATGACACAGGGGCCAGTCGGCGGCGAAGACGGACCCGGCCGCGAAGGCCGGGTCGACGACGAACGCCGCCACTAGTTGAGGCCGTAGACCACGCAGGCCTGGTCGGTCAGGACCTGGAGCGGGGGCTGAAGCGCCAGTCGCGCCGCCTCTATCTGGGCTTCGCTGGGCGCGCCGCCGGCCATGGGGGCGGGTGGCGGCGGGGGCGGCGCCATGGCCATTTCGGCGCGGTTTCGGCTGCCGGTAACGACGATTTCGTCCACCGTCGTGGCCTGTGACGCGCCCGAGCCATAGGACGGCCAGCCGGCGAGGACGTCGGTCTGGCAGGCGCGGCCGGTCGGATCGATGACCCGCACCGAGCCGAGGGTCGCGCCGGCGCTCTCGGCGGCCGCGCGCGCCCGGTTGGCGGCGTCGCGCACGGCCTCGCGGGCGAGGTTGGACTTGGCGACATTGTCGGGCTCCAGGCTGAAATAGACCTGGCTGATGGAGTTGGGCTGGGAGGCGACCACGGTCGCGTAGATCCGCTCCAGCAGGGCCGTGTCGCGGACCGACAGGCTGACGGTGGCCTGGGCCTGATAGCGTTCGATGCGGTCGGCGCGGGTGTTGTCGCGCAGGATCCCGTTCTCGTCGCGATACTGATCGTAGAGGGGCTGAGTCGTCAGGCTGGTCTCGACGCGGACTTTTTCAACGCCATAGGCGGCCAAGGTCTGTGACAGGGCGCGGACCTGGTCGGCGGCCTTCCTCGACGCCTCGGCGACGCTTCGGTCCACGACCTCGAAGGTGGCGTTGAAGCCGGCGCGGTTGGCCTGGAGCTCGACCCGGACGTAGCCGATCGAGGCGATGACCGGATCGCGCATCCACCAGGGGGCGGGGACATACTGCTGGCCGATGGTGGCGGGGGGCGTCTGGGCCATTGCGGGCGCGGCGACGGCGGATAACAGAAGGGCGGCGGCGAACTGTGCGCGCATCGGTGTCGGCTCCTCGTCTGTGAGGCGGCGACCGTCGCAGGACGCCCGCCGCCGGTAAACCCCCGCTTCCCCGCTTGCGACCATGCCGCACCGGGTCTAGACCGCCGCCCGACGGTTTCTGACATCGCACTGCACAACCCGGCCTCAAGTCGCGCTCAGCGCGGCCGGCCCATGACAAGCCCCTGACGGAGAACTCCATGGCTCGCGCGAAGATCGCCCTCATCGGCGCCGGTATGATCGGCGGCACCCTGGCCCACGTGGCCGCGCGCGAAGCCCTGGGCGACGTGATCCTGTTCGACATCGCCGAGGGCACGCCCCAGGGCAAGGCGCTCGACATCGCCGAGGCCACCGCTGTGTTCGGCTCCTCGGTCTCGCTGAAGGGCGCCAACGCCTATTCGGAAATCGCGGGCGCGGACGTCTGCATCGTCACCGCCGGCGTGCCCCGCAAGGACGGCATGAGCCGTGACGACCTGGTCTCCATCAACCTGAAGGTCATGAAGGCCGTCGGCGAGGGCATCAAGGCCCACGCCCCGAACGCCTTCGTCATCTGCATCACCAACCCGCTCGACGCCATGGTCTGGGCCCTGCAGAAATTCTCAGGTCTGCCGCACGAGAAGGTCGTCGGCATGGCCGGCGTGCTGGACTCGGCCCGTTTCGCCTACTTCCTGTCGGAAAAGACCGGCGTCTCGGTACAGGACATCCACGCCTGGACCCTGGGCGGCCACGGCGATGACATGGTGCCGATGGTGCGTCACTCGACCATCGGCGGTCTGCCCCTGCCCGACGCGGTTTCGGCCGGCTTCCTGTCGCAGGCCGATCTGGACGCCATCGTCACCCGCACCCGCAAGGGCGGCGGCGAGATCGTCGCCCTTCTCAAGACCGGCTCGGCCTTCTACGCCCCGGCGGAATCGGCCATCGCCATGGCCAAGTCCTATCTGCTGGACCAGAAGCGCGTCCTGCCCTGCGCCGTCTGGCTGTCGGGCGAATATGGCCTCAAGGACCTCTATGTGGGCGTGCCGGCCCTGATCGGCGCGAACGGCGTCGAGAAGATCGTCGAGTTCACCACCAACGACGAGGAAAAGGCGATGTTCGAGAAGTCGGTCGCTTCGGTCCAGGGTCTGCTGCAGGCCTGCAAGGATATCGAGCCCTCGCTGGCTTGACCGACCCGGTCCCTCTCCCCCTGCGGGGAGAGGGCCTGGCACCCGCGGGCAAGGCGGAGACCCGGGCCATCCGGGCGTCCGTGCGTAACCGTTGTGAGGCCGACGCCCGCCGCACACAGCGGTCATAACCGTGCGTGAACGGCCCGGGACACGCACGCGCATCGACACGGCGAGGCCCGACGGAGTAAGACCGCGCCTCGCTTCCGCCGATGGATACCCCGCCCTTGCGCCTGCCCCAGTCCAAGCTCGACCAGGTCCTGGACCGCTTTCATCAGGTGGAGGCCCGCATGGGTGCGGCCACCGACGGCCAGGAGATCGTGCGCCTGTCGAAGGAGCACGCCGAGATGAAGCCGGTCGCCGATGCCGTCATGGCGCTGGCGAAGACTCGGGCCGAGATGGCCGACCTCGAGGCCATGGCCGCTGACCCGGAAATGGCCGACATGGCCGCCGATGAGCTGCAGGTCCTCAAGGACACCCTGCCGGACATGGAGCGCGACGTCGCCCTGCTGCTGGCCCCGCGCGACGCCGACGAGAACGCCTCGGCCGTGCTGGAAGTGCGCGCCGGCACCGGCGGGGACGAGGCCGCCATTTTCGCCGGCGACCTGTTCCGCATGTATTCGCGCTACGCCTCCACGCGCGGCTGGCGCGTCGAGCTGGACAGCGCCACCGAGGGTGAAGCCGGCGGCTACAAGGAGATCATCGCCACCGTCACCGGCGACGGCGTGTTCGGACGACTGAAGTTCGAGAGCGGCGTCCACCGGGTCCAGCGCGTGCCGCAGACGGAGACCCAGGGCCGCATCCACACCTCGGCCGCCACGGTCGCCGTCCTGCCCGAGGTCGAGGACGTCGAGATCGACATCCAGGACAAGGACATCCGCATCGACACCTTCCGCGCCTCCGGCTCGGGCGGCCAGCACGTCAACAAGACCGATTCCGCCGTCCGCATCACCCACTTCCCGTCCGGGATCGTGGTGACATCTTCGGAGAAGTCGCAGCACGTCAACCGCGACAAGGCGATGAAGAACCTGCGCGTCCGCCTCTACGACCAGCAGCGCCAGATGAAGGACAACGCCCGCTCCGACGCCCGCAAGTCCCAGGTCGGGTCGGGCGACCGGTCGGAGCGCATCCGCACCTACAACTATCCGCAAGGGCGGGTCAGCGACCACCGCATCAACCTGACCCTGCACAGCCTGCCCCAGATCTTGGAGGGCGACCTCGATCCGCTGCTCAACGCCCTGATCGCCGAGGATCAGGCGGCGAGACTGTCGGATCTCGAGGCGGAGTTCGCCTAGCTCTCTTTCGTCATCCTCCGGCAAGCCGCGCCTTCGCGGCGCAGACCGGGGGATGACGAAAGACGTCAGAGCACCCTCTTCAGCACCGGCTTCAAACTCACTGCCCCCGCCCTGAACCCGGCCCACGGGTCCGGCTTCTTCAGCAGCGCCGGCCAGGTCCTCAGGTTGAACGCCTTCGGGTCCAGCCCCGATTTCACCTGCCCCCAGCTCAGCGGAAACGCGATCCCCGCCCCCGGACGGGCGCGCGGCGACCAGGGCGCGACCGCCGTCGCCATCCGGCCGTTGCGCAGATAGTCGAGGAAGATCTTTCCGCCCCGCGCCTTCTTGGCCAGGGTCGTGGTGAACCGATCCGGCGCATCCAGCCGGACCTGTTCCGACACGGCCCTGGCGAAGGCCTTGCACTGGTCCCGCTCAATCCGGCTCCTGGCGTCCGCCTTGATCGGCACGACCACGTGCAGCCCCTTGCCGCCGGTGGTCTTGCAGAACGGATTGAGCCCGAGCCCCTCCAGTCGCGTCTTCATCGTCCTGGCCGCCGCGATCACATCGTCGAAATCCAGTCCCTCGTCGGGATCGAGGTCGAAGGTGATCTGGTCCGGCGTCTCCGGGTCGCCCGGCGCGCAGCCCCAGGGGTGCAGCTCCAGACCGCCCGACTGGCCGATAGCGACCAGACCGCCGACGTCGACGACCCCGACATAGGGTTTGCGCTCCTTCACATCGATCAGCTTCAGCCGTGGGTTCGAGCCCGGCATGGCGTGACGCTGGAAGAAGACCTCGCCGCCGATCCCCTCGGGCGCGCGGATGATCGACACGGGCCGGTCGGCGACATGGGGCAGGATCCGCTCCGCCGCCGCCTCATAGAACTGGACCAGCTCAAGCTTGGTGATCGCCGGATGGCCATCCGCGGCGGGCCACAGCGCCCTGTCGGGATTGGAGATGGTCAGGCCCGCGACCGCCGCCCGCGCCTTGCCGGAGGGTTTCGCGGGCATTGCGGCCTCCTGCGGCGCCGTATCGACCTCGGTCGCCGGCTTGTCCTCACGAAGCCCCTTGAACGCTGCCTGCCTCAGCGAGCCCGAGTCGGTGTAGCCGCCGTGTTCGATCTCCGCGACCAGCACGGGCCTGACCCAGTTGATCCCCGGCCCGCCACGCGGCGCCCCCTTGCCGACGAAGGGCGACCTGTCCGCTGCTGCTGCCTTCAGCGCCGGCAACAAGGTCTTGAGCAATGATTGACTATAGCCGGTCCCGACCCGGCCCAGAGGCCTCAACCCATCGCCCGCCTGCGCATCGATGTCCTGAACGCCGACAATCAATGATCGAAACCGCGACCCCTCCGAGGTCCAGCCGCCGATGACCACCTCGTCGCGGCCCCGGCATTTGGACTTGACCCAGGTCGTCGACCGCCCGGCCGAATACGGCGCGCCCAGCCTCTTGGAGATCACCCCTTCCAGATCCATCCGACAGGCGCTCTCCAGCACCGCCTGGCCGGTCGAGGCGAAATGCTCGACATAGCGAACCCGCGACCGCGCCCCTTTCTGAATCCGGTCCATATAGGCCAGCAGCCGCGCCTTGCGATGCGACAGGGGCAGGGTGCGCAGGTCGTCGTCGCCCTCGAACAGCAGGTCGAAGGCGAAATAGATCAGCCCGCCAGTCTCCCCGTCCGAGATCGCGGCCTGCAATGCCGAAAAGTCTGGCCTGTGGTCCTCGGCCAGGGCGCACAGCTCCCCGTCCACCACCGCGTCCGGCCATTGCGCCGCATCGGCCGCCTGGTTGGGGAATTTCGCCGTCCAGTCGAGGCCCGAGCGGGTCCGCAGCTTTGCCTTGCCGCCGCCGATCCCGAACTGCATCCGATAGCCGTCGAACTTGATCTCGTGCACCCAGCCGGGGCCCGGCGGCGGATGATCGACGACCTTGCACAGCTGGATCGGCGTGAAGGCTGGCGGCCTGGTCGCCGTGCTGGCGAGGGCCTTTGACGCCTTCGGCCTCGGCGGCGCCTTCTGGCCGGTCTTCTTCGACGAGACCCACTCGGTCTTGCCCCCGGCGATCTCCGCCAGCGACCGGCCGGTGGTGGCCGAGGCGTCGATCTCCATCAGGGCGTCGCCCTCGCCGGCCACGGCGAACGCGTCCTTCTCCTTGATCAGCAGCCAGTTCGATCGTTTGGACGGCTTGCCGCGATCGGACTTCAGCCGGATCAGCGCCCATTTTCCGGCCAGCCGCTCGCCGTGCAGGACCATCTTGATCTGGCCCTTGCGGAAAGCCTCATCGAGGTCCGGCTCGTGCGGCTCCCAGGTTCCCTGGTCCCACATCTGCACCGTGCCGCTCCCGTAGTTTCCGGCGGGGATGGTGCCCTCGAAGCCGCCGTAGTCCAGCGGATGGTCCTCGACCTCGACCGCCAGACGTTTGACCGAGACATCGCGCGACGGCGCCCGGGTCACCGCCCACGACTTCAGGACCCCGTCGATCTCGATGCGGAAGTCATAATGAAGCCGCGTCGCCGCATGCCTCTGGATCAGATAGCGGCGGGGCGCGGCCTTCTTGCCGACGGCTTTGCGACCTTTGGGCTCGGGCGTTTCCTCGAACCGGCGCCTGGCCTGATAGGTCTCGAGCTCGCCCTTCGCCGCCATGCCGTCCTCCCAGCCCCAAGCGGGGCCGTGGAGTTAAACGGCCTGGTCTTCCGGCGGTTGCCAGTCGGGGTGATCGACGTCCTCGCCCCGCGCTTTCGCTTCCTTCTTCGCCAGCTTTGCCGCCGCCTTGCGGGCGGCCTTCTCGGCGTCCGCCTTGTCGCGTTCCATGCGTTCGAAGCCGTAGTTGGGTTTTCTGGCCATGAAGAGAGATGTCCTTTCGAGCAGAGAGCTCATTCCTGCACACCGTGCACCCCTGCCCCCGGGTCTGGCTAGAGCCAGCCCCAGGATAAACTGCGGCCGGGGTCCAGATGGAAACGTTCGTCAACGGGAACAGAAGTGGTGATGCCTGATCCCGGATGCCAGATTTCGCGGTCCTGGACCCCGACATTCGTCAGGTGCACGGAGAGATGCCTCAGTCCACCGCGATGATTTCCACAGACTGTCCGGCCACCATCGCCTCGTCACCGACGCCCTTGCCGATCAGGGCGCGGGTCAGGGGCGAGACGTGGCTGACGGAACCGTTGGCGGGGTCCGCCTCGTCCTCGCCGACGATTCGCCAGGTCTGGGTCCGCCCGTCGTCGCGCTCGATGGTCACCGATCCGCCGAAGCGCACCCGGCCGTCGACCTGGGTCTCGACCAGCTGGGCGTTGGCCCGGCGTGCGGACCAGTAGCGCAGGTCCCGTGTCGCCCGCGCCATCGCCGTCCGATCCGCCTCAATCGACCCCGACGCCTGGGCCGAGGCATAGGCGGCCCTCGCCGACGCCAGTGCATCCTCAATGGCGGCGAGGCCCGCAGGCGTCACCAGATTGGGATGGGTGGAGATGGGGCGGTCCGGCAGATCGGCGGCCGTGGCCTCCAGATCCTCCTCGCGCGTGAAGGCGACGCTCATGATCGGGAAAGCGTATGCGGGACACGGATGTTCCCGCGCAACTCTTTCCCTCCCACTTGGGGGAGGGTGGTTGAAGCGCAGCGGAGACCGGGTGGGGGCGGCAAGGAAACCCCGCAGGCCTGCATCCGCATCACCCTGCCGTCCCCACCCCGTCGCTTCGCGACGACCCTCCCCCAAGTGGGAGGGAGACGACCGTTCTCTCGCGCGTTACACCCCCGCCAATGACCACCCCCTCCGATCACGCCGTCCACATCATCGGGGCCGGTCCCTCAGGCCTCATGGCCGCCGAGACCCTGGCCAGGGCCGGCGCCCGCGTCGTGGTCCACGACCGCATGCCGTCGGTCGGGCGCAAGCTGCTGATGGCCGGGCGCGGCGGGCTCAACCTGACCCACACCGAGGATCAGCCGGCCTTTCTGGCCCGCTACGCCGAGGCCGCAGAGCCGATCTCCGACTGGCTCGAAGCCTTTTCGCCCGACGACATGACCCAGTGGGCGCAAGGGTTGGGCCAGCCGACCTTTGTGGGCTCCAGCGGGCGCGTCTTCCCGCGCGCCATGAAGGCCTCGCCCCTGCTGCGCGCCTGGCTGAACCGACTGAACGAGCTCGGCGTCGAGATCCGCACTCGCTCGCGCTGGACCGGCTGGCGGGACGAGGCCCTGACCTTCGAGACCCCCGACGGCGAACGGATCGAGCATCCGGCCGCCACCGTCCTCGCCATGGGCGGCGCCAGCTGGCCCCGGCTGGGCTCCGACGGCCTCTGGGTCCGGACGTTGGAGAGCGACGGCGTCGCCGTCTCGCCCCTGGTCCCCGCCAACGCCGGGTTCGACGTCGCCTGGTCCGACATCCTGAGCGAACGGTTCGCCGGTCAGGTGCTCAAGCCCGCCAGCCTGACCTTCGGCGAGCAGACGGTGCGCGGCGAGATGGTCGTCACCCGCTACGGCGTCGAGGGCGGGGCGATCTACGCCCTCTCCGCGCACTTGCGCGCCGTCATCGCCGCCGAGGGCTCCGCCACCCTGGTCGTCGACCTGCGCCCCGACCTGACCGAGGCGGCCCTCGCCGAGCGCCTGTCCCGCCCGCGCGGCAAGGATTCCATGACCAACCACCTGCGCAAGGCCGGCGGCCTGTCGCCCGTCGCCGTCGCCCTGCTGCGCGAGATCGGCGACATTCCGCCGGGGTTCGACAAGCTGGCCAAACGGATCAAGGCGGTGCGCCTGAAGCTGACCGGCATCCAGGGGCTGGAACGGGCCATCTCCACGGCCGGCGGCGTGCGTTTCGACGCCGTGAGTCCATCGTTGATGCTGACCGCACGGCCCGGAGTCTTCGTCGCCGGGGAGATGATCGACTGGGAAGCCCCGACCGGCGGCTATCTGTTGCAGGCCAGCCTCGCCTCCGGCGTGGTCGCGGCGCAGGGCGTCCTCGGCTGGCAGGCGTCGCAAACGGCCGATACAAGCCCCGTATGACCGTATCCGCGCCCGAGATTTCCGGCCTCTGCCCGCCCCGTTTCCACGCGGTCAAGGACGCCTTCGCCGCCAATTTCACCGACGCCCCCGACGGGCTGAACGAACAGGGGGCCCGGTTCTCGGTCGTGATCGCCGGCGAGACGGTGCTCGACCTGTGGGCCGGGGTCGCCGATCCGCGCGAGAAGACGCCCTTCACGGACAACAGCCTCGTGCCCGTCTTCTCGTCCGGCAAGGCGGTCATGGCCCTGCTGATGGCCTCGGCCGTACAGCGCGGCAGGCTGGCCTATGAGGAGAAGGTCGCCCACCTGTGGCCGGCCTATGGCGCCAACGGCAAGGCCGAGGTCACCGTCGCCCAGCTGCTGTCGCATCAGGACGGCCTGCCCGGCTTCGACGAACCCGTCGATCCCGCCATCTGGTTCGACCAGGGCGCCGTGCTCGACCGCCTGGCCGCCCAGGCGCCGATGTGGCCGCCGGGAACCGCCTCCGGCTACCACCCCGTTACGGTCGGCTTCCTCGCCAACGAGGTCCATCGCCTCGCTGACGGCCGCAGTCTGGGTCAGGCCCTGCGGCAGGATTTCGCCAGGCCGTTCGGGCTCGACCTGTGGATCGGCCTGCCCGAGGCCGAGCACGACCGCGTCGCGGCCCTTCGCAAGCCGTCGAAAGCCCCCGACCTCGGCCCCATCGACGCCATCAAGACCGCCGCCTTCCTCGACAAGGGTTCGGCCCCCGGCGGGCGCGGCTCGGCCGAGTGGCGCTCCATCGAGATCCCGTCCGCCAACCTGCACGGCACGGCCCTGGCCCTCGCCCGCATCATGGGGGTCTTCGCCAACGAGGGCGCGCTCGACGGCCAGCCCATCCTCTCCCCCGCCGTCCTCGCCGAGGCGACGAAGCCGCGCATTTCGGGACCGGACAAGGTCCTGCCCTTTGACATCACCTGGGCGGCGGGCCTGATGCGCAACGCGGGGCTCAACATCTTCGGCCCCAACCCGGACGCGGTCGGCCACTGCGGCTGGGGCGGCAGCTGCGTCATGGTCGACCCGGAGATCAGGCTGTCGGCCGCCTACGCCATGACCCGCCAGTCCCAGTATCTGATCGGCGACCCCCGGGCGCAACGATTGATCGAGGCCCTCTACACGGCCTTCTGAACCCCATGTTCTTGAATTCTGGCGGGCGCGGTCAGCAGCCCGATGACCCCGGCCAGTCCTGCGCAGACCGCGCAGGCGAGCATCACCCACTGGAAGGCCCGGTGGAAGGCGGCGACCGCCCCGTCCGGGACACGACCTTCCCCGGCCATCACCGCGCCGAGCTGAGCCCGCGCATCCGGCGCATCGACCCCCGACCCAAGGCCTGAAACAAACACCGCCGACAACAGCACCCCCAGCAGGGCCACGGCCAGCAGGCCAGCGATCCGGGCCACGGCGTTGTTGACGCCCGAGGCCACGCCCGTGTGGCCCTCCCTCACCGCCCCCATGACCGCCGCCGTCAACGGCCCGACGGCCAGGGTCATGCCCACGGCCATCACCGTCATCCCGGCCAGCGGCCCCGCCACATAGCCGGCGTCCGGCGGCATCAGGGCCAGCAGGATCAGGCCAGTTCCGGCCAGCACAGGCCCGACGCTGAGGGACAGCTTCGCCCCGAATCGGTCGGCCAGCCTGCCCGCCGCGCCCGAGAACAGCCCCATCACTGCCGCGAACGGCAGCATGGCGGACCCCGCCCCGGTCGCCGACCACCCGTGCACCCGGATCAGCTCGAACGGCAGGAAGAACATCGCCCCGCTGAGCGCGAAATAAAGCAGCAGCGTCAACAGATTGATTCCACTGAACACGGACGAACGGAACAGGCCGAGGGGCATCATCGGATGCGGCCCTTTCGCCTCGGCCCACAGGAAACCCGCCAGCAGCACGACCCCGCCAATCAATCCGCCTATCACCCCAGGGTGTGTCCAGCCCAGATCCGGCGCCGCCGTCAGCCCCCAGATCAGCGCGCCCAGTCCGCCGATGGCGAGCACTGCGCCAGGCCAGTCGAGCCCCGTGGCGCTCTCATCCCGGCTCTCCGGCACTGCCTTCAGCGCCACGACCACCGTGAGCACGGCCAGGGGGAGATTGATCCAGAAGATGAACCGCCAGTCCGCATGGTCCGACAGCCAGCCGCCGACCAGAGGCCCGACCATGCCGAACAGGGCCCCGGCCCCCGCCCAGGCCCCGAAGGCTGCCCCGCGCTCGTCTTGCGGAAAGGTCGCTCCGATCAACGCCAGCGCCCCCGGCGTCAGCAGGGCCGCGCCGATCCCCTGCGCCGCCCGCCCGGCGATCAACAGTTGCGCGGTGGGCGCGAGTCCACAGGCGATGGACGACAGGGCGAACAGGACGACCCCGATCAGGAACACCCGCCGCCGTCCGAACCGGTCCCCCGCCGCCCCGCCGATCAGGACCAGCGCCCCCAGCGTGAGCAGATAGGCGTTGGAAATCCATTGCGCCGCCGCCGGCCCCGCCCCGAGGTCACGCTGGATGGCGGGCAGGGCGACGCCGAGAGCCGAACCGTCGATGAAGGTCAGGCTGGACCCCAGCACCGTAGCGACCAGGATCCACCGCTTTTGCGCCTTCGACAGGTCTGGGTGGGCCTCCGCCATGGACGGGAGGCTAGACCGGTTGCGCGGTCTCCGCCATCGCCCGCCTGGCCGCCCGCGCCCGCCACAGGGCCGCCGCCGCGAACACCCCGGCGCCCAGCCAGATGAAGGCGAAGGATACGGCCCGGAGCGGCGTGAACAGTTCGCCGGTCGCCAGCCCGATGCCGAACTGCATCGTCGGCGCCAGGAACTGGATGAAGCCCATGGTCGACAGGGGCATCCGCCGCGCCGCCCAGGCGAACAGCACGAGGGGGAACACGGTCGCCGGCCCGTTCAGCAGGGCCCAGCCGAAGCCCTCCCATGTCGCGAACCCATGGCCCAGTCCCTGCGTCTGCAGCCAGATCACGAACATCAGACCGAACGGGAGCAGCAACAGGCATTCGATGAACAGCCCCGTCTGGGCGTCCACCGGGATGCGTTTCTTGATCACCCCATAGGCGCCGAAGCTCAGAGCAAGCGCGATGGAGATCCAAGGCGGCCGCCCCAGCGCCAGCGCCTGGAACAGCACGCCCACGGCTGCCAGACCGATGGCGACCCAGCCCCATTTGTCGATCTTTTCGCGGAACAGCCACAGCCCCACGATCATGTTGAGCAGGGGGTTGATGTAGTAGCCCAGGCTGGCTTCCAGCGTCGCATGGTGGGTCGTGGCCCAGACGTAGATACCCCAGTTCACCGCGATCAGCACGGTCGCCAGCGCCAGCCAGGCGAGCGTCTTCGGCTGGCCCAGCACGGCCCGCACCTGTTTCGACTGCCCGGCCAGCAGCACCAGGGCGCCGGCGAACAGCACAGACCAGAGGGCGCGGTGCGACAGGATTTCCGGCGCGGAGAAGCCCAGCGCGGCCTGGCCCATGAACAGCAGGGGCATGAACCCCCACATGACATAGCAACCCACCGCCGACAGGAAGGCGGCGCGTGTCGGAGTCGGCGGCGCCATGGCCCTAGACGGTCAGGCTGCGGTATCCGCTCTTCGGCTTGATCGTGCCCGTCTCGTCCAGAAGCTGGGCGATCTGGACCGCGTTCAGGGCCGCGCCCTTGCGCAGGTTGTCGGACACCACCCAGAAGACCAGGCCGTTCTCGACCGTGTGATCCTTGCGGATGCGCGAGACATAGACGGCGTGCTCGCCGGCCGCATCGACGGGCGTGATATAGCCGTCGTGCTCCTGCTTATCGATCACCTGCACGCCCGGCGCCTCGCGCAGGATGGCGCGCGCCTCGTCGGGGCTGATCGGCTTTTCGAACTCGACCGTCACGGCCTCGGAGTGGCCGACGAAGACCGGCACGCGGACGCAGGTGACCGTCAGCTTGATGTTCGGGTCCAGCATCTTGTGGGTCTCGTCCGACATCTTCTGCTCTTCGTCGGTGTAGCCGTCCTCGTTGAACGAGCCGATGTAGGGGATGACGTTGAAGGCGATCTGCTTGGGGAATTTCTTCGGCTTGGCGTCGCCCAGGCCATAGATGGCCTTGGTCTGGTTCCACAGCTCGTCCATGCCTTCCTTGCCGGCGCCCGACACGGATTGATAGGTCGAGACGACGACCCGCTTCGCCTTCGCCGCGTCGTGCAGCGGCTTCAGCGCCACCACCAGCTGGGCGGTCGAGCAGTTGGGGTTAGCGATGATGTTCTTCCTGCCCGCCAGCTTGATCGCGTCCGGGTTCACCTCGGGCACGATCAGGGGCACGTCCGGGTCCTTGCGGAAGGCCGAGGAGTTGTCGATCACCATCGGGCCCAGCTTGCCGATCTTCTCGGACCAGGCGCGCGACACGTCCCCGCCTGCCGACATCAGGACGATGTCGACCCTGGAAAAGTCGAAGCTCTCGATGTCCTGGCATTTGATGGTCTTGTCGCCCCAGGCGACATCCATCCCCTTGGATTTTCGCGAGGCGACCGCGTGCATCTCGTCGACGGGGAACTCCAGTTCCTCGAGGATGGTCAGCATTTCGCGCCCGACATTGCCGGTGGCGCCGACGATAGCGACAACATATCCCATAAGCGTAGTCCTTCGGACGCGCTAACGCTCGCCACGCGGTGGCTCGCTGCTTGAGCGCGAAAGTTGGGGAGTCCGAGATAAGCAAATCTCGGGGTTCCGCATTTAGGCGTTCGCGCCTGCGAAGCAACCGCTTTTCAGCCGGAGGCGGGCCGGTTAAGGCCCAGTTCCATGCCGTCACACATTGCCCGCGCTTATGCCGATCGTCTCAAGTCCGGCCAGTGGACCGCCGATGCGGCGCAGAAGAAGGCCGTCGACGCCCTGACACGCCTGGAGAAGGGCCTTGGCAGGCGAGGCCTGTTCGGCGGTGTCTCCGAGGTACGGGGCGTCTACCTGTGGGGCCCGCCCGGGCGCGGCAAATCCATCCTGATGGACCTGTTCTGCGCCAACGCGCCGGAGACGCGAAAGACCCGCGCCCATTTTCACGCCTTCATGGCCCGGGTCCACGACCTGATCCGCCAGTGGCGCGAGGGTGACAAAAAGACCCGTCAGGACGTCTTCGGAACCCACAAGGGCGACGACCCCATCGAGCCGGTCGCCGCCCTGATCGCCTCGGAAGCGCGGCTGCTGTGCTTCGACGAGCTCCAGGTCACCGACATCGCCGACGCCATGATCCTGGGCCGGCTGTTCGACGCCCTGTTCGAGAGGAAGGTCGTGGTCTGCATCACCTCCAACCGCGCCCCGGACGCCCTTTACAAGGATGGCATCAACCGCCCCCTGTTCGTCCCCTTCATTGAACGGATCAAGGAGCGCTGCCAGGTCGTCGAGCTCTCGGGCGCGCGGGACTGGCGGCTCGACCGGATCAAGGCCTCCCGCGTCTGGTATGACCTTGGAAAGCAGCAGGGGGGCGAGGCCGGCGCCCGCCGCGAGGGTTTCGAACAGCTGTGGATCGACCTGAAGGGCGACACGCCCGAATGCCCGGCGCATCTGGCCGTTCTGGGCCGCGACGTGGTCATCGCGCGCACCGCCGGCGGCCTAGCCCGCGCCACCTTCGCCGAACTGTGCGAACAGCCCCTGGGGCCGCAGGACTATCTGGCTATCGCCGGGCGGTTCCACACCCTCTTCCTCGACGGCGTGCCTCTGTTGACGCCCGACAATCGACAGGCCGCCCGCCGCTTCGTCACCCTGATCGACGCCCTGTATGAGGCCAAGACACGCCTGGTCGCCATGGCGGCCGGCGCCCCCGAAAGCCTCTATCCGACCGGCGACGGCGCCTTCGAGTTCGAACGCACGGTGTCCCGTCTGAACGAGATGTCGTCGCAGTCCTGGCTGGAACAGGCCGAGCACACGGACTGAACCCCTTGCCGGCCTTCCGTTCGCCGCAAAGCCCTCTAGGCTCGCCCTCTCAACGGAACATGCCCATGAAATCCCTCACCGCCGCCGCCGCCGCCCTCCTCGCCGTCACCGCCGCCCCGGCCCTCGCCCAGGACGCGCCCGCTGCGCCCGCGACCCAGTCAGCCCCGGCCCGCTGGAATGGCCTGACGGTGGCGGAGATCACCGGCCGGCTGACCGCCGCCGGCCTGACCGTCGCCCCGCCCCAGACGAACGCCGACCGGGTCTATCTGCGCGTCGATGACGGCCCGATGCGCTGGGTCATGACCCTGTTTTCCTGCACCGACGGCTCCTGCCCGGACGTGCAGTTCACGGCCGTCTTCTCCGGAGCCGACGCCACGCCGGACATCGTCTCGCGCTGGAACGGCGACCGCCGCTTCGTGAAGGCCTTCTACGCCGCGCCAGAAACCGAAGGCGCCGACCCCCAGGCCGTGGCCCAGTACGACGTCCTCCTGAGCGCGGGCGCGGGCCCGCAGCAGCTCGACGATCCCATCCAGGTCTGGCGCAGCCTCGCCAGCGACCTCGGCCGCACGGTGGCGGCGCCGAAGGCGGGGGCGGTGGCGAACTGAGCCCTCGTTTCTTGCGGGGCCGCCGCCAGGTGCTGGCGGCGCGGCGGAGAGTCGCCGCTGACAAGTCCGTTTGAGGGTGTGTAGCGAGGCAACCCGATCGGGTAAAATCGGTTAAGGCGGGACCGGTGACGCTTCCCGGGACGCACGATCGATACCCTACAGGGGCCGAATGGACACGTTCTTGCTGTTTCTGCTGGTCGGCCTGGTCGCCCAGGCGGTCGATGGCGCCCTGGGCATGGCCTATGGAGTGATATCGTCGTCGGTGCTTCTGGCCTTGGGCGTGCCGCCCGCTACGGCCTCGGCCAGCGTGCACGGGGCTGAGGTCTTCACCACCGCCGCCTCGGCCGGCAGCCATATCTGGCATCGCAACGTCGATTGGCGGCTGCTGACGCCGCTTGCGGTCGCCGGGGTGATCGGCGGCTGTCTGGGCGCCTATGTGCTGGCCGGCATTGACGGCAGGGTCATCAAGCCGTTCGTGGTCGCCTATCTGGCGCTGATGGGGGTCTACATCCTGTGGCGCGCCGGGCATGACATCCCCCTGCGCCGAATACGCTCATGGGTGACTGCCCCGCTGGGGCTGATCGGCGGCTTTCTGGACGCCATCGGCGGTGGAGGCTGGGGCCCGACGGTGTCCTCGACCCTCGTGGGGGCCGGTCAGGAGCCGCGCCGCGCCATCGGCACGGTCAACACCGCCGAATTCTTTCTGACAGTGGCCATCTCGGCGACCTTCGTCTGGGCCCTGGTGACCGGACACTGGAAGGACGCGGACGCCCTGACCAACCATGCCTCAGCCGTGGCCGGACTGGTGGTCGGCGGGCTGGCGGCGGCGCCCTTCGCCGGCCTCATCGCCAAACGGGTGCCGCGGCGGGTTCTCGCCTATGGAGTCGGGATCGTGCTGTTGCTGCTGGCCGGCGTCCAGGGATTGCAGCTGGCGGGCGTGCTGGCCTGAGGCCGGATCAGGCGTAGCGATCGACCGCGATCTCCGCGATCCGGTCGGCCAGCCCCTTCTGGCGGGCCACGATGCGGCATTTGCGGGCGAAGGGCGAGGGGGCGGCGATGTAGAGCTTCGTCGTCACTCGGCGGCTTCGAGGGCGGCGTTGCGGGCGGCGTCCAGTTCGGCCGCGCGGGCCTCCACCAGCTCTACGATGTGTTCGATCATCCCGCCATTGGCCAGTTTGTGGGCCATCTTGCCGTTCAGGTAGACCATGCCCGAGCCGGCGCCGCCGCCGGTGAAGCCCACGTCGGTGTAGAGCGCCTCGCCGGGGCCGTTGACGACGCAGCCGATGATCGACAGCGACATGGGCGTGGTCACATGGGCCAGCTTCTCTTCCAGGAGGCCGACCGTCTCGACGACGTTGAAGCCCTGACGCGCGCACGACGGGCAGGCGATGATGTTGACGCCCCGGTGGCGCAGGCCGAGCGACTTCAGGATGTCGAACCCGACCTTGATCTCCTCGACCGGGTCCGCGGCAAGACTGACCCGGATGGTGTCGCCGATCCCGGCCCACAGCATATTGCCCATGCCGATGGCCGATTTGATCGTGCCGGAACGCAGCGGGCCGGCTTCGGTGACGCCGAGGTGCAGCGGGCAGTCGATGGCCTCGGCCAGCTGCTGGTAGGCGGCGACGGTCAGGAAGGGATCGGAGGCCTTCACCGAGATCTTGAACTCGTGGAAGTCGTGATCCTGCAGGATGCGGGCGTGGTTCAGGGCCGATTCGACCATGGCCTCGGGGCAGGGCTCGCCGTATTTCTCCAGCAATTCCTTCTCCAGCGAGCCGGCATTGACGCCGATGCGCATGGAGCAGCCGTGGTCCTTGGCCGCCTGGATGACGTCGCGGACGCGGCTGGCATTGCCGATATTGCCCGGATTGATGCGCAGACAGGCAGCGCCGGCCTCGGCCGCCTCGATGCCGCGTTTGTAGTGGAAATGAATGTCGGCCACGAGCGGGACCTTCGCCTCACGGGCGATGGTGCGGAAGGCGGCCGTCGAGGCCTCGTCGGGGCAGGAGACGCGGACGATGTCGGCCCCGGCCTCTTCCAGCTCGCGGATCTGACCGATGGTCGCATTGGCGTCCGAGGTCAGGGTGTTGGTCATCGACTGGACGCTGATCGGGGCATCGCCGCCGACCGCGACATTGCCCACCATGATCTGGCGAGACTTCCGGCGCTCGATGTGGCGCCAGGGACGGATGTGGGAATGGTCGCTCATGACAGGATCAATATAGGCGCGGAGCGGAGACAAGGCCATGACGGCTTGCTGTCTCCTCCCTGCGCCGCAGGCGTGGGGAGGTGGCTCGAAGCGTAGCGGAGAGACGGAGGGGTTCTGCGTGCGGCAAGAACCCCTCCGTCAGCTCGCGAAGGGCTCGCTGCCACCTCCCCATCGCTGCGTGACAGGGAGGAGGCGAGATCAGCGCGCCAAGGTCTGCTGCCCGGTCGAGACGGCCTGAACCATGGACGCCTGCTGGGTCGAGGCCGCCGCGCGGGCTGCTGCGGCCTGGGCGGCGAGGGCCTGGGCCTGGACCTGGGCCGCGGTCTGGCGGGCGAGGGTGGCGGCGCGGGTGTTCAACTGGCTGAGCGGCGTCAGTGCGGCGGGCAGGGCCCCGCCATGCTCTCCGTTCAGATAGACGTCGAAGGCGGCGGGATCGGAAACGTCGATGGTCCCGGACAGGCCGATCGGAGCGCGCCAGGCCTCTCCGGCTGCGAGCTGGCGAGCGAACAGGACGCTGCCGTCAGACAGTTTGACGATCAGGGCGCCGGTCTTGCGGGCCTGGAGCACGACCTGGGATGCGGTGGCCGAGGCGCCGTAGACAGCGCCGCGCGGGTTGAAGGCGGCCTGGACGGGCGGGGCGTTCGCCACCGCAGCCGCCGCGACGGCGGCGGTGTCGGACGGATCGACGCCGGTCAACTGCGCCTCCAGGCCGGGCGTGATGTAGAGGACAGGCGTAGTCTGGTCGGCCGGAGCCGGTTGGGGCGCGCCGACGCGCAGGCCGCTCTGGCCCGGAACGTCTCCGAGGCTCCAGCTTTCGGGAACCTCGGCGATGTCGGAGGGCTGGGGCGCGCGGATTAGGCTGACGCGCTGGAACACGTTCCAGCCGATGACTGCCACGACCACGATCAGGATGCCGCCGACGATGCGCGGCGAATAGCGACGCACCTCCTCGAAGGCGACGCCGGTCGGCGCCTGCAGCGGCACCGAGGCGTCCGGCGTCTCGCGTTTGTAGCGTTCGACCGCCAGTTGTTCGTCGAGGCCCAGGGCGCCGGCATAGGCGCGCACATAGCCGATGGCGAATACGCGCGACGGCAGGCCGGAGATATTGTTTTCCTCGAGCGCGTTCAGATAGCGCTGGTGCACCCGGGTGTCGGCGGAGAGTTCGGCCATGGACTTGCCGGAGAGTTCGCGGGCCTTGCGCAGGCCGTCGCCCAGAGTCGCCGCGTCTGTGATGGAGGGCACAGGGTCCTTCCAGTCCGGATAAGCCCGAAATTCATCGGGGACATTCCCCGTATCCAGCGCCATGACGCGTCGCCCCACACTCGGCCCGACCGGGAATTCCAGCCGCGCCGTACTCGACCAGGACCCGCTTACCACGTTGGTATGACGGATCCCGCCTCCCCCCGGAGGCCCACTCATATCGTCCTGTGGATAACCCATTTCAGCCGCCGGTTCAACGCCTTGTTAAGCTTGAATCCGTCCCCGGACGGGACGGATCACGAACCGACGTTCAACTTCCGGGCCAGGCTTTCGATTTCGCTGCGGATCGATCCGGCCGATGATCCGAGCAGGTTGTTCATGCCGCGTTTCGCCGCCGTCAGATCGGTCGTCAGGATCATCCGTTTGACCGGTCCGATGCCGCCCGCCGGCGCCGACAGCCGGGTGAAGCCGAGGCAGATCAGGGCGAAGGCCTCCAGCGGCCGGCCGGCCAGCTCGCCGCAGACCGAAACGGGCGTTCCGGTCTCGGTGCAGGCCTTCTGGATCGATTGCAGGGCGCGCAGGGCCGGCGGTGACAGGGCGTCGTAGCGATCCGAGACCAGGGGATTGGTCCGGTCGGCGGCGTACATGTACTGGAACAGATCGTTGGAGCCGACCGAGACGAAATCGGTCATCGGCAGCAGGGCGTCCAGGTGCCAGAGCAGGCTTGGGCATTCGATCATCGCCCCGACGCGCAGGGTCGCGGGCAGGGGCCGACCGCGACGCCGGGCCCATTCGCATTCCACATCGACCAGTTCCCGGGCGGCGCGGAATTCGTCCACCGTGGCGATCATCGGGAACATGACGCGCAGCTCCCGCCCGGCCCCCGCGGCCAGAAGCGCGCGCAACTGAAGACGAAGCAGGGAGGGGCGGTCGAGACCCAGGCGGATGGCGCGCCGTCCCAGGGCGGGATTCTCCTCCCGCTCGGTGGTCTCCATATAGGGCAGGACCTTGTCGCCGCCGATGTCGAGGGTGCGGAAGGTGACGGGCCGGTCACCGGCCGCGTCGAGCACCAGTTTGTACAGGGCCGTCTGGGAGTTCAGGCGCGGCAGTTCCTCCGACACCATGAACTGGAACTCGGTGCGGAAAAGGCCGATGCCCTCGGCGCCGGTCTCATCCAGGTTCTCCAGGTCGACAGCAAGGCCAGCGTTGGTCAACAGGGTGATACGGGTTCCATCGACGGTCACGGCCGGGACGTCGCGCAGCTTGGCGAACTCGGCCTGCCGCTGTTCGCGCACGGCCATGCGCGACTGGATCGATTCCAACATGTCGGGACGGGGTCGCAGATACGCTTCGCCGGTCTCTCCGTCGACGATGACGAGGTCGCCCTCGCTCAGCCGGTCGCGCACGCCCTGCAGACGGCCGACACAGGGAATCTGGAGGGCGCGGGCGACGATGGCGGCGTGGCTGGCCGCCGAGCCTTCCTCGATCAGCAGGCCCTTCAGCTTGTGCCGCGGATACTCCAGCAGGTCGGCCGGACCGAGGTTGCGCGCCACGAGGATGGCGTCGTCGGGCAGGACGCGCTGCCCCGGCTTCTCGCCGCCCAGCACCCGCAGCAGCCGGTTGGCCAGGTCCTCGAAGTCGTGCAGCCGTTCCTTGATATAGGGATCGCGGGCCTGGGCGAAGCGGGCGCGGTGTTCGTTGCGCACCCGGTCGACCGCCGCCTCGGCGGTCAATCCGCCCCGGACCGCCTCCTCCAGAGACCGGTTCCAGCCCCGGTCGTCGGCGAACATGCGGTAGGTTTCCAGCACCTCGAACGACTGGCCTGACAGCTTGCCCTGTCCGCCGTCGAGCAGGGCGTCGATGGAGGTCTTGAGGACCGTGAGCCCCTCGCGCAGGCGGATTTCCTCGACCTGCTGGTTCTCGGCCAGAAGCCGTTCCGGCGGCAGGGGCGCCTCGTGCAGGACCACGCGGCCGAAGGCCAGACCTTCGGCGAACCGTTGGCCCTTGATGCGTTCGGGCCGGTGGGGCGCGACCTCGATGTCACGCAGCTCCTCCTGGGCCAGCAGTTCGCCCGAAGCGACGGTCTCGGCCAGGACCATGGCGATGGTCTGGATGTCCTCGACCTCGTCGGGATCGTAGCGGCGCTCGGCCCGGTTCTGGACGACCAGGACGCCGATGGCCCGACCTCCACGCAGCAGCGGGGCGCCGAGGAAGGCATGATAGGGATCCTCGCCCGTCTCCGGCCGGTAGGAGAAGCTGGGGTGGCTCGGCGCGTCCGACAGGCTGATCGGCTGGGCCAGGCGCGCCACCTCGCCGACCAGACCCTCGCCGGGCTTCAGGCGGGTGGCGTGGACGGCGTCGCGGTTCAGGCCGTGGGTGGCGAACAGCTCAAGCTCGCCCGAGGCCCGGCGCAGATAGATGGAGCAGACCTCGGCCACCATCGACTGGGCGATGGTGGTGACCACGACGTCCAGACGACCCTGGGCGGGGCCGCCATCGGCCATCGCCTCGCGGATCTGGCGCAGGAGGACGCGAGGTCCCCTGGTCATCGCTCCGCCCGCTATGGCCATCCGGTCTCCCTGTCCGCCCCCGGGATGGGGACGGGTTCAGCCGATACTATACCGCTTCCAGCCCATAGGCCGAATGCAGGGCGCGAACGGCCAGCTCGGCATAGGCGGCGTCGATCAGGACGCTGATCTTGATTTCCGAGGTCGAGATGGCCTGGAACTTCACGCCCTTGTCCGCCAGGGCCTTGAACATGGTCTGGGCGACACCCGCGTGACTGCGCATGCCGACGCCGACGACCGAGACCTTGGCCACGTCCTCGTCGACGCGGATTTCCTCGAAGCCGATGTCCTTCTGGGCCGCGCGCATCAGTTCGGCGGCGCGCGCGGCGTCTCGCCGGCCGGTGGTGAAGGTCAGGTTGACCGCCCCCTCGGTGCGGGCCTGGGACTGGACGATCATGTCCACGTTGACGCTGGCCTCGGCCAGGCGGGTGAAGACATCGGCGGGGGCGTCGACCCGGTCGGACAGGCCCAGCAGGGTGATACGGGCCTCGTCGCGGCTCATGGTCACGCCGGACACGATGCGTTTTTCCACGATTTCCTCCTCGTCGCAGATCAGGGTGCCGGACTTGGCGGGCAACACGCCGTTTTCGTCGGGTTCGATGAAGCTGGACAGCACGCGCACCGGGACCTGCATGCCCATGGCCAGTTCGACCGATCGGGTCTGGAGCACCTTGGCCCCGAGCGACGCCATTTCCAGCATCTCCTCGTAGGAGACCTTTTCCAGCCGGCGGGCCCGGCTCTCGATGCGCGGGTCGGTCGTATAGACCCCGTCCACGTCCGTATAGATGTCGCAGCCGCAACCCAGAGCGGCGGCCACGGCCACGGCCGAGGTGTCCGATCCGCCCCGGCCCAGGGTGGTGATCCGGCCGGTCGGCGAGACGCCCTGGAAGCCCGGGATGACCGCGATCTCCCCGGCGTCCAGCGCGGCGCCCAGTGTCTCGCCCGGCACGTCGACGATGCGAGCGCGGGCGTGATCCTCGTCGGTGAGGATCGGAATCTGCCAGCCCATCCAGCTGCGCGCGTTCAGGCCCATGTTGCGCAGGGTGATGGCCAGAAGACCTGAGGTCACCTGTTCGCCCGAGGCGACGACGACGTCGTACTCATCGTCCGACAGCGGCAGGCCGGCGGCGGCGCTTCCCGCGCCGTCCGTCCAGGCCACCAGTTCATTGGTCTTGCCCGCCATTGCCGAGACGACGACGGCCACCGAATGGCCGGCCTTGACCTCGGCGGCGATGATCCGGGCGGCGCGACGAATGCGCTCGAGGTCGCCCATCGACGTGCCGCCGAACTTCATCACCAGTCGTGTGTTGGTCGGCCGCGTCATCGTGGCGTTCGTCCCCGTCTTGCCAGAAAGCCGCAAAAGGGGTTCACCCTTGCCGCCATGGCCGCTTCTACCGACCCGTCGACGATGCGCAAACCCCAAACGGGGCAGGGTTTTGCCGATATAGCCGAAGGCGCCAGCATCGATCCCGCCGACGTGGCCCGGTTCTCGGCCCAGGCGGCGGAATGGTGGGACGCGAGCGGCCCGTTCGCCCCCCTGCACCGGTTCAACCCGGCGCGGCTGGCCTTCATCCGCGACCGGGTGGCCGAACGGTTCGGGCGCGACCCCAGGACGCGCGCGCCGTTCGAGGGCCTGAGCCTGATCGACATCGGCTGCGGCGGCGGCCTGATCGCCGAGCCGATGAGGCGAATGGGGTTTGCCGTCACCGCCGTCGACGCCTCATCCGAGAACATCGGCACGGCCCGGGCCCATGCGGCCGAACAGGGTCTCGACATCGCCTATCGCGCCGCGACGGTGGAGCAGGTCGAAGCGGAAGGCGCGGGACCGTTTGACGTCGTTCTGGTGCTGGAAATCATCGAGCATGTGGCCGACCCGGAGGCCTTCATCCGGGCCTGTGCGCGGTTGATCGCGCCCGGCGGGATCCTGGTCGTCGCCACCCTGAACCGGACGCTGAAGTCGCTGGCGCTTGGCAAGATCGCGGCCGAATACATCCTGCGCTGGGTGCCTGCGGGCACGCACGACTGGCGTCAATTCCTCAAGCCGGACGAGATCCGGTCGATGCTGTCGACCGAGCCGGTAGCGGTGACAGGCCCCTTCGGCCTGAACTATTCGCCGCTCAGCGACCGCTGGAGCGAGAGCGCCGGGGCCGACGTCAACTACATGATGCTGGCCACACGGGACTGACCGCAAAGCTTACGGAGATTTCATCCAGCTGTCAGACTTGTAACGGGATTTTGGCCGCGCGCGGTGGCAACGAGGAGCCATCGCAATGGAGCCTCCGCAATGAAACGCCTGCTGATTCTCGCCACCGTCTCCGCCGCCCTGATGGCCTCGGGCTGCATCACCGTGATCGACGCCGACGGCGACGACTCCTGGCACGGCAACAATGCCCAGCCGTTCGACGCCGCCCGCGAGGAGTGCGACGACCGCACCGAAAGCCGCGACGCCTTCGTCGTCTGCATGGCCGAAAAGGGCTGGACCCGCAGCTAGAGCGCTCTCGTCATATAGCGGGCGTCTGAGCCGTAGCTGGCCAGTTTGGCCGCCATCTCCGGCGTCTCGCGCAGCTCGAAGCCATGACCGCGCCAGAAGTCGACGGCGTCATTGACGGCGACCAGGGCGATCGTCGTCCGGCCGCTCGCCCTGGCCAGATCGACCACAGCGGCCACCGCCGGCCTCGACCAGCCCTGCCCCCGCATCGCGGGCGTCAGGACGAGGTCGTGCAGATAGAGGATCGAGGCGTCCGCTGGAATCGCCTCGATCAGGGTGTTGAGCGTCGGCGCTGCGTCCCTCGTCCACGGATAGGCGACCAGATAGCCCTCCAGCCCGCCCGGCGTCTGGAGCACGAAACAGCCCGCCGGGTTGAGGGCGAGCCGGTTCTCGAAACAGTCCCGGCCCTCGAAATGGTTGGGAAAACCGATGACGGCGATCCCGGCGACGCGATCGAGATCCGCAGCCGTCATCGACCGCCAGCCGGTGGTCAGCCCGGGCAGCGCGCGTTCAGGTCCGCCTTGCGATATTCCCATGCCATCGCCTGTTGCCGGTCGCCCATATCTCCCTCGATGCGGGCCTTCAGGACATCTCCGTCGCGTTCGTAGATGACGCGCTGGGGAAAGTCGTGGGCGGCGTTCTCGAACACCACGCGCGTCCCGCCAGCCTCCACGACGGGGAAGACTACGGCGCGCGCGCCCTCGACCCCGGCGAAATAGGCGACGCCGGGCGCTCCGGCCGTGGTCGGAGCGATGCGCGACAGTTCGAAACTGGCCCGGCCGTTCTGCAGGGTCACCGCGTGTCCCGCCATCAGCCCGCCGCGCGGATCGGTCCAGGTTTCCGAGACCTCGCGGCCGCCGTCGCACGACAGCCAGTAGCCGCTCATCCACGACAACTGGTCGGCGGTGATGGGCGCGGCCTGGGTCAGGCCGGCGACGAACAGGGCGGTCAGGATCATGGTTTGTCCTCCAAGGCCGCGTCAGACGGCGATGAGGTAAGGCTAGGCTAGGTGCGGCGGGCCAGGCTTGTAGGTTTGCGACGCGATGGCGCGGGCCAGTTCGACCTGTTCGCGCGCCCATTCGGTCGCCGTGCAGCCGAGGAAACGGCGGAAGTCGCGTGCCATCTGCGGCTGGTCGAAATAGCCGGCGCCCAGCCCCGCCTCCAGCCAGCCTCCCGCCTCGGGCGTCGGTTCCAGCGCATGGTCGAACACCCGCCGGAACCGCAGCACGGAGCGCAGCATCCGGGGCGAGACGCCGACCCGGTCGAGAAAGCGGCGCTGCATCGCGCGCTGGCCGGCGGGGGCGCGCACTGCGGCGGGCGCATCGTCCATCATCGCCTCGACCTCGGCGCGGACGACCGGATCGACGGTCCAGCCCTGTTGGAGTCGCAGCGCCTCCAGCCGGTCGGTCATGGCCTTCGCCTGCGCCTCCGGATCGCCGGCAGGCGGGGCGACGCCCACAAGCCGCGCGACCATGTCCAGCCGCTGGTCTGTGGCGGTGCTCAACGAAGCGTCCAGCCAATCCCTCGCGCCGTCGGGATGGAAACGGACAGCGACGAGCTCCACCGGCCCGACCGGACGGATGGCGATGGGTCGGGTCATCTGGCCGGCGAACAGGGCCCTGGGCTGGAGGCTCCAGACGCCGTTCGGCCCCTGCTCTTCATACGGCGCGCCGATGTCGAGGATCAGTTCGGGACAGCCGTCCGGGGCGATCCGCTGGACGGTGTCCGACGGCTCGGGACTGGCGTAGGTCCAGACCACCTTGACCCAGGGGGCAAGGGACGGCGGCGGCGGAAACTCGGCGTAACGGTCTTCAGTGCTCAAGCGGCGATCCCCCAACCCCTCCTACCGTGCACCCCGGCGAAGGCCGGGGTCTAGATGGAATGACGCGTTTCAGGGGGCCCAGGTCCGTCGTCCAACCTGCCCGTGTCCGTGATCTGGATCCCGGCCCTGGCCGGGATGCACGGAGGGAAGGGACCTCAGTTCGTCTTGGCCGGATCCACCGGGACTGGCGGCAGGGCGGCGCAGGGGACGCCGTCCTCCTTCAGCGCCCTGACCTCGGCGGGCGTGGCTTCGCCGTAGATCTCGCGCTTCTCGGCGGCGCCCTCGTGGATGGCGCGGGCTTCGCGGGCGAACGAATCCCCGACATAGTCAAAATTCTGCTCGACATGGCTGCGCACCTCGCGGGCGGCCTGCATCATCATCGTCTGGACCCGGGCCGCCAGATCGGGATCGGCACCGCGAGTCTTCGTGCCCGCGAGGGCCGGCGCCATGATCTGTTTCGATACGGCGTGGGAGCCGCAGAAGGGGCATTCGACGAGGCCGCGCGCCGCCTGATCGTCATAGGCGTCGGACGACCCGAACCAGGCTTCGAACGGGTGGGCGTGATCGCAGACGAGGGCGTAACGGATCATGGCGCCGTGAACTCCCGGTCGTGACGCAGGGCGGGCACGGAAGACCGGGCCTTCTCGACGGCCGAGAAGTCCAGCTTCGCGTACAGCACGCCCGGCTCGTCGTGATCCAGCTTGGCGATCACCTCGCCCCAGGGACCGACGACGGTCGAGCGGCCCCAGGTCCTCCGGCCGTCCTCGTGCGTCCCGCCCTGGGCGGGAGCCAGGACGAAGGCGCCGGTCTCGATGGCGCGGGCGCGCAGCAGGGTCTCCCAGTGGGCCTCGCCCGTCGGGACGGTGAAGGCGGCCGGAACCGAGATCATGCCGGCGCCGGCCTTGGCCAGCTGGCGGAACAGGTGTGGGAAGCGGATGTCGTAGCAGACCGTCAGGCCCAGACGGCCCCAGGGCGTGTCGGCCACGACCGCGCCGTCGCCGGGCCGGATCGTCGAGCTCTCGCGGTGAGTCTCGCCATTCGGCAGGTCGACGTCGAACACGTGCAGCTTGTCATAGCGGGCGACGATGCCGCCGTGGGCGTCGATCAGCAGGGAACGGTTGGCGGCCCGGTCGTCTCCGGCCTGCTCCGACTTGACGATGGCTGAGCCCATCAGGATCCAGACGTCCAGCTCCGCCGCCAGATGGCGCAGGCCCAGGACGACGGCGTCCTGCCGTTCGCTGACGATGGAGAGACCGCGGCGGTCCTTGCGCTGTTCCAGCAGGTTCGACCCCTCGGGCGTCAGAATGAATTTCGCCCCGTGCGCCGCCGCCTGCCGGATCAGAGGCTCTACATGGGCCAGCGCCGCAGCCTGCGTCCCCGGGGTGCGGGTCTGGATCAGGGCGATGGGCAGGCCCGAAGACATCAGGCGGCCAGAAGCTCGTCGAGCTGGCCGCGCCGGTCCAGGGCGTGCATGTCGTCGGAGCCGCCGATGTGTTTTCCGTCGATGAAGATCTGCGGGAAGGTGGCCTTGCCGCCCGATTTCTGGATCATCTCGGCCTTCTTCTCCGGGTCGTTGGAGGCCACGATCTCGATGAAGTCGACGCCTTTGCGCGCCAGCAGGCCCATGGCGGCCATGCAGTAGGGGCAACCGGGTTTAGTGTAGAGGACGACGTCGGCCAAGGCGGCAACTCCGAAAAATCAGTGTGATCGACCGTGCACGGTGCAAGGCGTACGGATCGAACTGTTCCCCTATCTAGGCAGTTCCCGCGCCGTTCGCACCCTCGCGATGACGGCCAGGTCCAAGGCGCGGGCGCCGGCCTCGAGAAGCGCGCGGGTGCAGGCCTCGGCCGTCGCTCCGGTGGTCAGGACGTCGTCGACCAGCAGGATGCGCCGCCCGCGTACCTGTCGCGCAGCAGCTTCGGACACGGCGAAGGCCGATTTCACATTCAGCTTGCGGCCGCGCAGGCTGCGTCCGCCCTGGGTTTCGGTGGCGCGGGCGCGGATCAGGGCCTCGGGCAGATAGTCGCGGTTCGCCGCCCGGGCGATCGGCCGCGCGATCTCGGCGGCCTGGTTGAAGCGCCGGGCCAGCAGGCGCGAGCGATGCAGCGGCACGGGCACGACGGCGTCGCAGTCCTCGACCAGGGGCGCGGCGGCCCGGCCCAGCCAGCGGGCGAACAGAGATGCGAACTGCTGCTGGTCGCCGTGCTTGAACTTCAGGATCAGGCCGCGCGAGGCGTTGTCGTAGACGCAGGCGGCGCGGGCGCGGGCGAAGGCGTAGGGCCGGGCCAGACAGGCGGCGCAGCGGTCGGAGGCGAAGTCGCCGCCGTCGTATTCGAACGCCGCCCCGCAGCCGTCGCAGACGGGGTCTTCAAGAAAGATCACCCGGCTCCAGGCGCCGGCGGTCAGGCCGGCGGCGGCCGTCGCTTCGCGGCTGTCATGGGCCATGGGCGGCAGGATCAGGTCGGCCAGACCCCGGCCGAAAGACGTCAGGCTTCGACCGATCCGCGACCGGCCGTCTTCCCAACGCTCGCTCCAGCCCCCATCCTGAACAGCCATGACCGAAACCGGCCCTCCCCTGATCTTCGACGCCGCGCGGCGGGCGGCCCGGCTGGCGCGGTCGGAGCGCCGTTTCGCTGACGCCGACTTCCTGCACCACCGCGCCGCCGAGAACGCCGTTCTGAGTCTCGAAGCGACCTTGCGGGAGTTTCCGGTCGCCGTCGACCTGTCTGCGCATCCGGGACCGTTCGCTCAGGCTCTGGCCGGGAGCGATGCCGCTGGCCGGGTCGGACCGCCGCGCGCGGTCGGGGATCGGACGGATCGCGCCGGACCGGGCGCCAGGACCCTGGACATCGAGCCGGGGTCGGCTGATCTGATCGTGTCTTTGATGACCTTGCACTGGGCCAACGACCTGCCCGGCGCGCTGAGCCAGATCCGGCGGACGCTGAAGCCGGACGGGCTGTTTCTGGGGACGCTGCTGGGCGCGGGGACGCTGAAGGAACTGCGCGGCGTGCTCACCGAGGCGGAGCTGGCCGAACGCGGCGGGGCCCAGGCGCGGGTCTCTCCCTTTGCCGACGGCTTCGACGGGGCGGGCCTGCTGCAGCGGGCCGGGTTCGCCCTGCCGGTGGCGGACGTGGATCGGTTGACGGTTCGCTATCCGGACCTGTTCGCCCTGATCCGCGACCTGCGCGCCATGGGCGAGACCAATGTGCTGGCGGGCGCGGTCCGGCCCCTGACCCGGCCGATCATCGCGCGGGCGGCCGCCCTCTATTCAAAGCGATATGGCGAGGCCGATGGTCGCATTCCGGTCACGTTCGAGATCGTCAACCTGGCGGGCTGGGCGCCGCATGAGAGCCAGCCGAAACCGCTGCCGCGCGGATCGGCCAGGGTCCGGCTCGCCGACGCGCTGGGCGTCGTCGAGCACGGACGGCACGATCCCTAGCGGGGCGCGGCCTCAACCAGGACTTCGGTGCGGCGGCGCAGGGGTTCGGCCACGCCTGAGGGCGTGGTGGCGCCCTGATCACCTGCAGCGGTGAGTTCAAAAGCGGGCGTCGGCCATCCGGCGGCGGTCAGGGCCTCGGCCACTGCGAGGGCGCGTTGCTCGGACAGGGCCTGATTGGCGTCGGCGCTGCCCGTAGACGACGCCAGGCCCAGCACCTGGACGGTCTTGATCTCGCAGCCCTGAAGTTGGGTCGCGGTCAGGCCGATCGCCGTCCGCGCGGCCGGCGTCAGGCTCGCCTGGTCCTCGGCGAAATAGATGTCGAACCGCTTGGCGGCGCAGGCCGAGGGCTCGGTTACCAGCTCGTCACGACTGGGCGTCCGCAGGCTTGAACACCCCGCCAGCGCCATAGCCGCCAAACTGGCCGCCAGAATCGTCGATTTCATCGTCATGTCGCCGCCTCCCTGAATTCTCTCACGGAAAGGGCGGCCCGCCGTCGACGAGCCGCCCTGAAAAACCTTGCGGTTCAGTATCCTAGTAGCGACGCTGACCGTTTTCCCAATAGCACTCGTCCTGGCGGTTATCGTAGCAATAGTAGTAACTGCCGCGGTTATCGCGGTAGCGCTGCTGGGCGTTGCGGTCGGCTTGCGAGCCGCGGACAGCGCCGACGGCGCCGCCGGCGAGGCCGCCGATGAGAGCGCCGGTCGCGGCGTTACCCGAACCAACGTTGTTGCCGATGATGGCGCCGGCGACTGCGCCGAGGCCGGCGCCGATGGCGCCCTGGCGGACGGTCTGGTTGCTGCTGCTGTTGCCGTACGGGTCGCTGGCGCAGGCCGTGGCCAGCAGACCTGCGGCCCCGATCGCGAGAATTGCCTTGTTCATAGGATGGTCCTTCATTCCTGATGTTTCGCCCCGGGAGCGAGAACGCTGGATTATGGCAGAGGTTCCGCGCCTATGCTCCCGGTTAACGATGACATATGACTGCAGTGCGGGCGCGCGAGGGGCGTGGTCCGCATCACGGCAGTCCGAGGGGGTTTTTATGATGCGTTTTCCTGAACCGGTCCGTATGGCGGACGACGACCACGCCAGCCCTGTGTGGGCCCGCTCGAAACGGCGAGGCGGTGGCGGAGGCGGGTTCGTGGGCCTGATAGTCACCGTGCTGGCGCTGTTCGGCGTTCTGACTGCGGTGCTGGGCGTCAAGGAGCAGTCGCTGGCCGAGGGCGGGGTCATGATGGACGGCTGGATCACCGCCGGCGTCGATCAGGGCAGAAAACTGATCGGCCAGGCCCCCGAGGCCGCCGAGGTCGCCGTCGACAAGGCGGGCGCGGCCGCAGAGAAGACCGGCGACGCTCTGGAAGCCGGCGCGGCGACCACGGCCGATAAACTCCAGAAGCAATAGTGAAGCTTCGCCGGAACGACCGGCGAAACGACGCGTTCGGGGCGAATGACCGAAACGACACTGCCTGACGTCGAAATCTCTACGCCCGACGACGCGGCCCAGGACTCCGGTTTCGGGCCGCGCAGTCTGACTGCTCATGTGGCGATCACCCGGGTGGTGGTGCTGGTCAATCCGCTGTCCGGTTCGGTGGGCCCGCGCGCGGCGGCCGAGGTCGAGGCGATCCTGGCCGACTATCCGTGCGAGGCGGAGGTCGTCGAGCTGGTCGGCGAGACCATGGACGCCCAGATCAACACGGCCATTGCGTCCTCGCCGGACGTGCTGTTCGTCCTGGCCGGCGACGGTACGGCGCGAGCGGTCGCGTCAAGGGCCGGGCCGAAGGGCCCGCTGGTCGCCCCGCTGCCGGGCGGGACGATGAACATGCTGCCCAAGGCGCTTTACGGCACGACCGACTGGAAGGTCGCCCTGCGCCGCGCGCTCGAGCATGGCGAACCGCAGTGCGTATCGGGCGGCTCGGTCGAGGGCCAGGCCTTCTATTGCGCCGGCATCTTCGGCTCGCCCGCCCTGTGGGCTCCGGCCCGGGAGGCGATGCGCACCGGAAAGCTGAGCCTGGCCTGGACCTATGGCCGACGCGCCCTGCGCCGCGCCTTCTCGGGCAAGATCCGGGTTGAACTGGATGGCGGCAGGGCGCGGCGCAGCGAGGCCCTGGTTCTGATCAGCCCGATGATCTCCCAGGCCATGGACGCGCCCGTGGGACTGGAGGCGGCGGCCATGAATCCGGCCGATGCGGCCCAGGCCTTCCGCCTGGCCGCCACCGCCCTGTTCAGCGACTGGCGTCAGGATCCCTCGGTCATGACCCAGCCCGCCAGGCGCATCCACATCCGGGCCAGGTCGCGGATCCCGGCGGTGCTCGATGGCGAGCCGACCCTCCTGCCGCACGATACGACGGTGACCTTCATCCCCAAGGCCTTCCAGGCCCTGGTCCCCGAGCCGCTTCCGCCCGAGTCCTCCGGGTCCGGGACGGCCGGGGACGCCGCATGAGCATGGGGCGGGTTCTCCAGTTTTCGGACGTCCATTTCGGGGTCGAGCACAAGCACGCCTGCGCCGCCGCGCTCGACTATGCCCATGCCGCGCCCAGCGATCTGATCCTGATCACCGGTGACATCACCCAGAAGGGCTATCCGGACGAGTTCGCGGCCGCCGGCGCCTGGATCAAGGCCATGCCGACGCCGCGCTTCGTCATCGTGGGCAATCACGACGTGCCCTACTGGGACGTCGCGGCGCGGCTGTTCTGGCCGTGGAAGGCGTTCGAGACGGCGACCGGCTATCCAGCGCATGATGGAGAGTTCGTTTCCGACGCCGTCATGGTGCGGGGCGTGACGACGGCGCGCGGCTGGCAGGCGCGGGCCAACTGGTCCAAGGGCGTCATCGATCTGGACCAGACCCGACGCGCGGCCGAGGCCCTGCGTGCGGCGCCGGTCGGGGCGCTGAGGATCCTGGCCTGCCACCATCCGCTGATCGAGATGATCGGCGCGCCGATGACCGGCGAGGTCAGGCGCGGCGAGGCGGCGGCGACAATCTTCGCCGAGGCGGGGGTCGACCTGATCACCACGGGCCATGTGCATGTGCCGTTCGCCCTGCCCATCGACCTGTCGGACCGCTGTTCCTACGCCATCGGCTGCGGGACCCTGTCGCACCGGGAGCGCGGCACCCCGCCCGGCTTCAACGAAATCCTCTGGGACAAACACCAGATCACCGTCAACGCCATCGCCTGGACCGGCGACCGGTTCGAATGCAGCAAGTCCTGGAAGCTGCCGCGCCGCCAGGACACCCGCCACGCCGAGACCGCGCCCGATCCGGCCGTACCGGGGGTGAAGGAGGCGGCGGCGGTTTGAAAGGGCGCGGATCGGGATGTCGCCCTATCCGGCCGCGAGCGCTGCCCAAAGAAAGAGCCGCGACCAGAAGGCCGCGGCTCTTGCTCTGTCGTGCTGGCCTCAGCCGGCTATATGCGCGTCCCGCGTCCCCGAAGTCCGCCCGCGACCAGCGAGATGACGAACAGGATAATGGCGATGACGGCGACGAACTTGGCGATTTCGAACGAGAAGTTGGCAATCCCGCCGAAGCCGAGAACGGCAGCGACGAGGGCGACAACGAGAAAAATAATGGCCCAGCGAATCATGGACGGCCCTCCTTGAAAGGGGTTGATGACAGGCGCCGCCCAACCTCGACGCCGCCTGTCTGATCAACGTGCCCAAGGCGTAGCCGTTCCGCCTATCGCCGGTACCGCGTGTGCGATTTCTCGGTGAAGGCCGCAGCGACCATGGTCGCCAGGGCCGGGTTGCGCAGGAAGATCCAGCCCCCGGCAAGCGCCGCGACCGTGCCGAGGATCGGACGCGTGCGGAACAGGGCATAGGCCCGGCCGCCGAGACCCTCGGGCTCTTCTTTCTCGTCCTCGTCATCCATCACGCCGGCGGGGTTGAGGAAGACGACGGCCACGATAATCGCGATCAGGGCGAAGACCCCGGCCGTGATGGCGGCGGCGCCCAGGGCGGGCAGGACCAGGGCGAGCGCGTAATACAGGGTCGCGCCCAGGGCGACGATCGCCACGAAGGCGCTAGCGGCGACCACGAAGGCCGCCGTCAGTTTCTTGATCAGCCCCTTGCCGATCATTAGCGGCGACGACCCGCCAGCAGCAGGCCGAGCACGACGCCGACACCCAGGGCAATGGCGGTCGACTGGACCGGACGCTCCTGGACCCGCTCGGTGATGTAGCGCTGGGCTTCATCGAAACGCTCGGAGGCGTCGTCGTAATATTCGCGGCCGCGCACGCGGGCCTGGTCGTAATAGCCGCGGGCCTGGTCGCGCATTTCGTCGGCGCGCTCACGGATGCGGGCGTCGGCCTCGGCGGCCTTTTCGCGCAGGAGCGCCTCGGTCTCGGCCGCCCTGGCCTTCAGCCGCGCGGTTTCTTCGCGGGCGCCGACCTTCAGGTCCTCCTTGAGGGTGTTCAGGTCGTTCTTGATGTCTTCTCTAGCCTTCGTGGTCGCCATGGTGCCGCGCTCCGTTTTGTCAGCTTGGCCCTAGATACAGGCCTAGTCCGGTGAACGCCAGATTGCGGTGCCGGTTCCTTTGCGGTGCACGAAGAAGGGTGGCGGGTGGTGGGTGATTGCTGACGGGTTGAGGCAGGGTTTCAGCCGCCGGCACGCGCCACCAGCCACTTCTCAAAACCCGCGAGCGCTCTACAACGGCAACCATGATCTCTTTCCTGTTCCCCCCCGCCCCGGCCGTTTCCCTGCCCGTCGTCGGCGATGCGCGCCGTTTTCCGGTGCGGCGCATCCTGTGCGTGGGCCAGAACTATGCGGCCCATGCGCGCGAGATGGACAATGATCCGACGCGCCAGGCGCCCTTCTTCTTTTCCAAACCCGCCGACGCCATCGTCACGGACGGCGGCGACCCGGCCTATCCATCGGCGACGGCGAACCTGCACTACGAGGTCGAGCTGGTGGCGGCGATCGGTGAGGGTGGGGCCATCGTCGGATGGGCCGTCGGCGTCGATCTGACGCGGCGGGACCTGCAGGCCCAGGCAAAGGAGAAGGGCCGTCCGTGGGATGCGGCCAAGGGATTCGACCAGTCTGCGCCCTGCGGCGCCCTGACGCTCGGCGCCCTCCCGGAGCCGGAGGGGGCCATCGCGATCACCGTCAACGGCGAGACGAAACAGTCGTCGACCCTGGCCGAGATGATCTGGAACCCCGCCGAGATCGTCGGGAAGGCGGGCGAACTGTGGGCGCTCCAGCCCGGCGACCTGATCTTCACGGGCACGCCCGAGGGCGTCGGGCCCCTGGTCGCGGGCGATGCGGTCGAGGCGACGGTCGCCGGTCTCGAAACCTTGAGGTTCACGGTTCGATGATCCTGCACGGCTATTTCCGTTCCAGCGCGGCCTACCGGACCCGCATCGCCCTGAACCTTAAGGGCGTCGACTACGAACAGCAGGACATCGACCTGCGCACCGGGGCGCAGCGGTCGGAGGCCTTCCTCAGGCTGAACCCGCAGGGGCTGGTGCCCGCGCTGGAAGTGGACGGCGTGGTCCTGACCCAGAGCGCGGCCATCCTGGAGTGGCTGGACGAGACCTATGCCGAGCCGCCGCTGATGCCCGGGAGCGCCATCGGCCGGGCCCAGGTGCGGGGGCTGATCGGACTGATCGCTTCGGACATCCATCCGCTGAACAATCTGCGCGTCCTGACCGAGCTGCGGACGACCTTCGGGGCCGATCAAACGCAGATCGACGCCTGGGCCGGACGCTGGATGGTCCCAGGATTTGAGGCCCTGACCGCCCTGACGGCGAAGCAGGGCAGGGGCTGGCTGCACGGCGACGCCCCGACCCTGGCGGACTGCTATCTGATCCCGCAACTCTATTCGGCGCGGCGGTTCAACGTGGACCTGGCGCCGCTCGCCGCGCTGACGGCGATCGAGGCGCGGGCCCTGGCCCACCCCGCCTTCGCCGCCGCCCATCCGGACCGGCAGCCCGGCGCCGACTGACCGATTCACGTTCCGCCGGTAAGGAACAGGTAGGGTCTCCCTCAGCATCGCTTAAGCATTGCCGGTGCAGAATGGTCGGGTGAAATCAGGCGTTTCCCCTTCCCCGGCCGCGAAGCTGGCCCTGGCGGTCGTGACCGAGCCCGAGCGCGCGCTCCCGATTCCCGTCGGCGCACGCGAAGAGGCCATGCGGACCCTGTTGCAGACGGCCGCAGACGCTGGCGTCGCCCTGATCGCCACCCGCCCTCAGGGCGACAGCGAGCGGCTGCTGGGACAGGCCTGGCCCTTCCCCTCGCCCTTCTCCGTTTCCGTGCGCACTGTGGCCCTGTCCGAAGGCCTGGACCGGGTCGAGGCCCGCGCCCGTCGTTCGCTGGAGCGGATGGGCCTGCCACGCGGCGACGTCCTGCTGGCGTCCGGGGCGGGCGATCTGGCCGGGGCCGAGGGTCGCGCCCTGTGGGACCGGATGCAGGCGCTGAAGGACCGCGGCCTGTACAAGCGCATCGGTTTCATGGCGACGATGGAGGACGGGCCGACGCTTCTGGCACGCCGCTTCCAGCCCGACGTCGTACAGATGCCCTGCAATATTCTCGACCAGCGGCCGGTGACCGAGGGCGTACTCAGCGACCTCGCCGGGATGGGCGTCGACGTCCATGTCTCGTCGGTGTTCGCACGCGGCCTGTTGTTCACCAATCAGGAAAACCTGCCGCCGCATCTGGCCGGTCACGGGATCGCCCTGTCGCGCACCCGGCGTCGGCTGGCCGAGGCGCGGATCGATCCGATGCAGGCGGCGCTCGCCTTCTGCCTCGGCCTGCCGCCAGCCGCGGCAGTGATCGCCAGCGTCGCCTCCGCCGCCGAACTGCGCGCCGTCCTGGCCGCCGCCCACGCGCCGCGTCCCGACCTGGACTGGGACGCCCTGGCCTTCCAGGAACCCGCCGTCCTCAGCGCCGGATACCGCCAGCAGGTCGCGGCCTAACAAATCTGTCTCCTCGCCGCTTGGCGAAGGGGGAGGTGGCGGCTCGCCTCTTAGCGAGCCGACGGAGGGGTTCTTCGTGCGGCAAGAGCCCCTCCCGTCGCCGGGTCGCATGCGACCCTTCCTCCACTCCGCTGCGCTGCGAGCCACCTCCCCACCGCTGCGCGCCAGGGAGGAGACATCTCCGCTTGAGCCGACGCCGACGATCCGTCACCCTGACCGGACGTCATGAACGCCCCCCTCTCCCATCCGCCGAAGACCGACGCGACCGCCCCTGACCCCGGCGTCGTCACGCCCTTCATGGCCCAGTATCTGGCGGCCAAGGCGTCGCAGCCGGATGCGGTGCTGTTCTTCCGCATGGGCGATTTCTACGAGCTGTTCTTCAGGGACGCGGAGCTGGTGGCCGCCGCCATCGGCCTGACGCTGACCAAACGCGGCAAGCACCTGGGCGAGGACATCGCCATGTGCGGCATGCCCCACCATGCCGCCGAGGGCTATATCGCCCGGCTGATCCGCCAGGGCTTCCGCGTCGCCATCTGCGAACAGATGGAGGACCCCGCCGAGGCGAGGAAGCGCGGCTCCAAGTCCATCGTCCGGCGCGACATCGTGCGGGTGGTGACGCCGGGGACCCTGACCGAGGATTCGCTGCTCGACGCGCGCGGCGCCAACCGGCTGGCGGCCGTGGCCATCCGCAAGGGCCGCGCGGCCGTGGCGGTGGTCGAGCTGTCGGCGGGCGCCGTGGACTGCGTGGCCTGCGACATCGGCGATCTGGGCGCGACGCTGGCGGCGTTCAGGCCGAGCGAGGTGCTGGTCACCGACAAACTCTATTCCGATCCCGATCTGAAAGGCGCGCTCGACGGCTCGGGCGGCGTGGTCCAGGCGCTCGCGTCCGCCGTGGCCGAACCGGCGGCGGCGGGCGGTCGGGTGGCGCGCCTGTATGGCGTGGCCTCGCTGGACGGGTTCGGGGCGTTCGAGGAGGCGGAGGTCTCCGCGCTCGGGCTGATCGCCGCCTATCTGGAGACCACCCAGGCGGGCAAGGTCCCGGCCCTGGCTCCGCCGCGCCGGTCGGGCGATGCGGGCTTCCTCGCCATCGATCCGGCGACGCGGCAGAGCCTCGAGATCGATCGAACGCAGCGGGGCGAGCGCGAGGGATCGCTGCTGGCCTGTATCGACCGGACGGTGACCTCGGGCGGGGCGCGGGCCCTGGCCGAGCGGATCGCCCGGCCGCTGCGCAATCCGGTTGAGATCAATCATGGGCTCGATGCGGTCGAATGGCTGCTGGAGCGGCGGTCGCTGCGGCGGGACCTCCGCGACGGGCTGAAGGCGTCGGCCGATGTGGCGCGGGCCGTGTCGCGTCTGGCGCTCGGACGTGGCGGACCGCGGGACCTGGCCGCCATCCGGGCGGGCCTGACCATCGCCGAGGCTCTCGCCGGCCTGTTCACGGTCTCGCCTGATCCCCTCACAGGTCCGCCGGCGCGGATCGTCGCCTGTCTCGACCGGCTGACCCTGTCGCCCGATCTGGCGCGGCTCATGCTCGATCTCGCCGAGGGGCTCGCCGAGGAGCCGCCGCATCTGGCGCGCGACGGCGGCTTCGTGAAGCCGGGCTTCAGGCCGGAGCTCGATACGGCCCGGACCCTGCGCGACGACAGCCGCCGGGTCGTCGCCGATCTGGAAGCCCGCGCCGTGGCCGACAGCGGGGTGCCGTTCAAGATCAAGCACAATGCGGTGCTCGGCTATTTCCTCGAGACGACCGCCAAACACGCCGAGCCCCTGTTCCGGGCCGGACCGGAAAGCCCCTTCATCCACCGTCAGACCCTGGCGGCCCAGGTGCGGTTCACCACGGTCGAGCTGTCGGAGCTGGACGCCAAGATCAGCCAGGCCGGGCACCGGGCGCTGGCCATGGAGGGCGAGACCTTCGAGGTCTGGCGTAAGACGGTCCAGGCGCTGGCCATGCCGTTGCAGGCGGTGGCCGACGCCCTGGCCGAACTCGACGCCACCGCCGCCCTCGCCGAATGGGCCGAGGAGGTGGGGGCGGTCCGACCCGTGGTGGACGGTTCCAGGGTCTTCGCCGTCGAGGGCGGCCGGCATCCGGTGGTCGAGGCGGCGGTGAAGCGGGCGGGCGATCCGTTCACGCCCAACGACTGCAGGCTGGACGGCGACGGGGCGGGATGCGCGCGGCTGTCGATCGTGACCGGGCCGAACATGGCCGGCAAGTCGACCTTCCTGCGCCAGAACGCCCTGCTGGTGGTGCTGGCGCAAGGGGCCTGTTTCGTGCCGGCGAAATCGATGCGGCTGGGCGTGGTCGACCGGCTGTTCAGCCGCGTCGGGGCCGGCGACGATCTGGCCCGGGGCCGTTCCACCTTCATGATGGAGATGGTCGAGACGGCCGCCATCCTAACCCAGGCCACACCACAGAGTTTCATCGTTCTGGACGAGATCGGGCGGGGCACTGCCACCTATGACGGCCTCGCCATCGCCTGGGCCTGCGCCGAGGCCCTGCACGACGTGAACCGGTCGCGGACCCTGTTCGCCACCCACTATCACGAGCTGGCGCGGCTGGAGGAGCGGCTGGACCACGTCTGCAACCTGTCCATGAAGGCGAAGGAGTGGAACGGCGAACTGGTCTTTCTGCACGAGGCGGCGCCGGGGGCGGCGGACCGGTCCTACGGCGTCCAGGTGGCAAAGCTGGCAGGGGTGCCTCCGGCCGTGGTCGCCCGCGCGCGGGCCGTGCTGGACCGGCTTGAGACCGAAAAGGCCGCGCATGGGAGGCTCGACGACCTGCCGCTGTTCGCCGTGATGGAGCCGCCTGCGCCGGCGTTGAAATCGGCCATCGATGAGGCGGTGGCGGCGCTGGATCCCGATGCGCTCAGCCCGCGCGAGGCGCTGGAGGCGTTGTACCGGTTGAAGGGGCTGGCGCGGTGATGTTTGCTTCAATCCTCCCCCCCCTGGGGGAGGGGGACCGCGGAGCGGTGGAGGGGGCAGGCCGCGCATGCCGGACTCTGGTTCGAGCCCCCTCCGTCACGGCGCGAAGACGCGCCGCGCCACCTCCCCCAACGGGGGAGGATCAGTCCGTGAGCGACATCCTCGACGCCCGCCTCGACGCCGTCGTGTCCGGTCCGGGCGTGCGGCCCGCCGTCGCCGCCATCCTGAAAGCCCACTACGACGCGGCGCGCGAGAAGATCGCGGCGAAACTCGCAGCCGGTCTGCCGGGCGTGGACGTGGCGCGCCTCTATTCCGCGGCGGCCGACGAGCTGTTGCTCGCGCTGTGGCGGTTCACGACCGAGACCCTCTATCCGTCCCACAACCCGACCGAGGCGGAGAAGCTCAGCCTGATCGCGGTCGGCGGCTACGGCCGGGGCGTGCTGGCGCCGTTTTCGGATCTGGACCTCGTCTTCCTGCGGCCGTGGAAGACCACGGCGCGGACCGAGACGGTGGCCGAGTTCATGCTCTACGTCCTGTGGGACCTCGGGCTGAAGGTCGGGTCCTCGGCCCGGTCGGTGGACGAGGCCCTGTCGCTGGCCCGCTCCGACATGACCATCCGCACGGCGCTTCTGGAGGCCCGGCCTCTGGCGGGCGACGAACAGGTCACCGAGAATTTCCTCTGGCGCTTCCGGAGCATGGTCACCAACGCCGATCCGCGCCCCTTCATCGCCGCCAAGATGGAGGAGCGCGATGGCCGCCACGCGAGGGCCGGCGCCGTCCGCTATCGCGTCGAGCCGAACATCAAGGATGGCAAGGGGGGGCTGCGCGACCTCAACACCCTGTTCTGGATCGCGCGGTCGCTGGCGCCGGAAAGCCCGCTGGGCGCCCGGGTGCTGGATGAACTTCTGACGCCGCGCGAGCGCCGGGCCTTCGAAGAGGCCTTTGACTTCCTGTGGCGCGTGCGGGCGCATCTGCACCTCGCGGCGGGGCGCGCCGAGGAAAAGCTGACCTTCGACCTGCAGCCCGAGGTGGCGCGGCGAATGGGGTGGCGCGGCCGGGGCGACGAGCCGGCCGTCGAGCGGTTCATGCGCCGATACTTTCTGGTCGCCCGCGACGTCGGCGGCCTGACCCGGGCCATGAGCGCGACGCTGGAGGCCCGCCATCAGAAGAAGACGATGAGCCTGTCGCGGCTGAGCCCGGGGCGCAAGCGGGACCTGGGCGTGCCCGGCTTCATCGAGGACGGCGGGCGGCTGTCGGTCACGGGACCGGAGGTCTTCGCCGAGGACCCGGTCAAGCTGCTGACGCTGTTCGTCACGGCCGACCAGCACGACCTGGACGTCCATCCCCATGCCTTCTCCGCCGTGACCCGGTCGCTGGCCCTGGTGACGCCGAAGCTGAGACGCGATCCGCGCGCGACCGCAGCGTTGCTGCATGTGCTGGCGCACGGGCAGAGGCCCTATCGCGTCCTGACCATCATGAACGAGGCCGGGCTGCTGGGCCGGTTCCTGCCCGAATGGGGCCGGATCGTCGGCCAGACCCAGTTCAACATGTACCACGCCTATACGGTCGACGAGCACACGCTGCAGGCCATCGGCATCATCAACGACATCCAGCGCGGCAAGCTGAAGGACGATCATCCACTGGCCACCGAGGTGATCCATCTGATCGCCGATCCGGAGGCCCTGATGCTGGCCATGCTGCTGCATGACGTCGGCAAGGGCGGGGAACGGGGGCAACTGGAGGACGGGGCGATCGCCGCGCGCCGGGCCTGCGAACGGCTGGGGATCGAGACGCGGCGGATCGAGATCGTGGTCTGGCTGGTGCGGCATCACCTGGCCCTGTCCGACTACGCGCAGAAGCGGGACATTTCCGATCCCGCGACCGTGCAGGCCTTTGCCGAGATCGTCGGCGATCCCGAGCGTTTGCGGATGCTGCTGGTCCTGACGGTGGCCGATATCCGCGCCGTCGGGCCGGGGGTATGGAACAGCTGGAAGGGCCAGTTGATGCGCAGCCTCTACGGCCGGGTCGAGGCCCTGTTCCGGGGCGAGAGCGCCGTCGGGGCAGACCCCCTGGCCGACCACGCTGATCTCGTCGCCCGCGCCTGCGCCACCGGGGCGGCGGCCGAGGCGCGCCGGGGACCGGGCACGATGGAGGCCACGACCGAAATCGCCCTGGCCGCCCGCGACCGACCGGGCCTGTTCGCCGATCTGACGGCAGTGCTCGCGGCGGCGGGGGCTGACGTCGCCGGGGCCCGGGTGGCGACCGCCGCCGACGGCACGGCCCTGGACGTATTCCAGGTCCAGGACGGGGCAGACCGTCCCTATGGTCACGACGAGCCGCGCCGCCTCACCTCCCTGATCGCTGCGCTGGAGGCGGCGGCGCGCGGCGAGACGCCGATCGCCCCCCCGGCCATGCCCAAACCCTCGCCGCGCCGCGCGGTGTTTGACGTCCGGCCGGTGGTGATGATCGACGATGCCGCCTCGGCAGACGCCACGGTGATCGAGGTCTCGGGCGCCGACCGGCCGGGCCTGCTGGCCGAGCTGTCCCGCACCCTGTCGGATCACGCCCTGTCGATCCGTTCGGCCCATGTCGCCGGGTTCGGAGAGCGGGCGGTGGACAGCTTCTATGTGACCGATGCCGAGGGCCGGAAGATCACGTCGGACGCCGTGCTGGACGAGGTCCATGCAGCGCTGGAAGCGGTGCTGGACCGGGCGCCCGAGCAGCCGCAGGGTCGCCGCATCACGGCGGCGCGGGCGAGTGCGCGCGACGTCTCCGACCTGAGGCCCCGCAAGGCCGTTTCGCCCGGGCCGGAACCGCGCTAAGGGCCATTGAAATTCCGCTCATCCCCGCGAAAGCGGGGACCCAGACCTTTGGATGATCGGCGCCACCGTGCCTGCACTGACGTTGATCCCGCGCAGAAGTGAGCCACCCAGGACCTGGATCCCCGCTTTCGCGGGGACGAGCGGGAAAATCTAGAGTGAGCCTGGCCCGCAACACGCTCGTTCAGGCGACCCTGACGTTGGGCAGCCGTATCCTGGGCTTCGCTCGCGACCTGGTCCTGTCGGCCCGCTTCGGCCAGGGGCCGATGATGGACGCCTTCACCACGGCGCTGATGCTGCCCAACATGTTCCGCCGTCTGTTCGCGGAAGGGGCCTTCGCCCAGGCCTTCGTGCCCATCTATGGCGGCGTGCGCGCGCGTGACGGCGAGGAAGCGGCGGCCGTGACGGCGTCCGAGGCCCTCAGCTTCATGTTCGCGGTCGTGGCCGGGTTCTGTATCGTCCTGCAGGCCGCCATGCCCTGGATCATGCCGGTGCTGCTTTCGGCCTATCGGGACGACAGCGGCGTGATGTTCGCGGCGACCACGGCCGCCCAGCTGACCATGCCCTATCTGGCCTGCATGACCATCGCCTCGCTGCTGTCCGGCGTGCTGAACACCTCGGGCCGGTTCGCCCTGTCGGCGGGCGTGCCGGTGTTCCTGAACCTGTGCACCCTGGTGCCCCTAATGGCCCCCAGCTTCCTTCCGATGAGTCCGCCGACGACCCTGCTGGCCGTCTCGGCCGCCGTCACCGTGTCCGGCGTGATCCAGGCGGGGCTCCTGTGGTGGGGTGTGCGCCGGCTGGGCATCCGGCTGAACCTGTCCTGGCCCCGGCTGACGGCCGGCGTGTCGCGTACGCTGAAGCTGGCCATTCCGGGCGTGCTGGCGGGCGGCGCCCTGCAGCTGAACTCGGTGGTCAGCCAGCTGCTGACCGGGTCGAACGAGGGGGCCCGTTCGGTGCTCTACAACGCCGACCGGCTTTACCAGCTGCCGCTCGGCCTCGTCGGCGTGGCCATCGGCCTGGCCCTCGTGCCGCGCCTGACCAAGGCCTTCGTCTCGGGCGACCACGAGGGCGGGCGACGGACGCTGGACGACGGCATTACCCTGTCCATGGCCTTCACCCTGCCGGCCGCCGTGGCCCTGTTCGTCATCCCCTTCTTCATCATCGACGCCACGGTGACGCGCGGGGCCTTCACCAGCCTGGACGCGGCCCGCACCGCCGACGTGCTGCGCCAGTTCGCCTGGGGCGTGCCCGCCTTCGTCCTGGCCAAGGTCCTGACCCCGCCCTTCTTCGCGCGGGAGGACACGCGCCGCCCGATGATCTTCGCGGTGATTTCGGTCGCGGTGACCGTGGCCCTGGGTTCAGGTCTGTTCTTCTGGTTCAGCCGGATCGGCGTCGACGGGGTGCTGGGCCTGGCCATCGCCACGTCGGTCTCGGCCTGGATCAATGTCGCGCTTCTGGGCGGGACCCTGATCCGCGAAGGGGTCTGGGCCCCCTCCGTCCGCTTCGTCGGCAGGTTCTCGCGCGTGCTGGCCGCATCGGCCGTCATGGCCGTCGTCCTGATCCCCGCCAGCCTCTTCTACCGCGAGCTCAGCCAGAGTCTGTTCGCCAAGGAGATCGCCGTGATCGCGGTCGTCGGCGTGGGCGCTCTTGTGTATGGCGTCTGCATCGTGCTTTTCCGCGCCGTCAGCCTCTCCGAACTGAAGGCGACGCTGCGACGTGAACCGGGGGCGTCCACCCCCACCGGACTCGAGTGATGACTGACGTTTCTGCGACCGCCCCCGCCTACACCGGCCCGCGCCGCATCCTGAGCGGCATCCAGGCCTCCGGCGCCCTGCACCTGGGCAACTATCTGGGGGCTTTGAAGCGGTTCACGGCGCTCCAGGAAACGGGCGCGCCCTGTTTCCTGTTCGTGGCCGACCTGCACGCCATCACCGTGTGGCAGGACCCGGCCCTGCTGGCCGCCCAGACGCGTGAGATCGCGGCCGCCTATATCGCCTCGGGCCTGGACCCCGCGAAATCGACCATCTTCCCGCAGTCGGCCGTGCGCGCCCATGCCGAACTGGCCTGGATCCTGAACTGCGTCGCCCGCCTCGGCTGGCTGGACCGGATGACCCAGTTCAAGGAGAAGTCGGGCAAGCACAAGGAACGGGCCTCGGTCGGCCTCTACACCTACCCCGTGCTCCAGGCCGCCGACATCCTGCTCTACAAGGCGACCGAGGTGCCGGTGGGCGAGGACCAGAAACAGCATCTGGAACTGACCCGCGACATCGCCGGCAAGTTCAACACCGACTTCAACGCGCCGGGCTATTTCCCCCTGCCCGAACCCCTGATCCAGGGGCCGGCGACGCGGGTCATGAGCCTGCGGGACGGGGCGGCCAAGATGTCCAAGTCCGACCCCTCGGACCAGAGCCGCATCAACCTGACCGACGACGCCGACACCATCGCGTCCAAGATCCGCAAGTCCAAGACCGACATGGGCGTCATGCCCGAGCCCGGCGAGAGCCTGGACGAACGTCCTGAGGTCAAGAACCTGATCGCCATCTACGCCGCCCTGTCCGACCGCACGCGCGAGGAGATCACGGCCGAGTTCGCCGGCCAGGGCTTCGGCGCCTTCAAGCCGGCGCTGGCCGACCTGGCCGTGTCGTCGCTGGCGCCCGTCACGGCGGAGATGCGCCGGCTGATGGACGACCCGGCCGAGATCGACCGCGTCTTCAGGGACGGCGCCGAACGCGCCGCCGAGATCGCCGACCCGGTCATCGCCGAGGTCAAGCAAATCGTCGGCTTCTGGCAGGCCTGATCGCGTCCTCGCCTGCGCAGGGATGACAGGGGGGAGCGGTTTTCGGACCTGGCCTCGTCACCGGGGCTGACGCGAAATCTCCTGCGGGCTAAGGCGTGGCCATGACCCATCCGCTGGACCGCGCCGTGTGGAACGCCCTGACCAGCCGGTTGTCGGGCTTCGTCACCGCCGACTCCGATGCGCGCGCCGTGAGGATCGATCCGGAGGTCGGGATCTTCGTCTCCGGCGCCGATGCGGAACCCGAAACGCTGAAGGCGATGGCCGCACTCGCCCGGGCTCACCCCGGGGCGGGACTGGTCGAGAAGACCGGCGGGCCGCTGGCCGAAGTCGACCTGCCCGGCGTCGAGGTGATCAACCGCATCCCGCTGCTCCAGATGGTCTGCGAGGTCCTGACGCCGGGTGGACCGGACCTTGCGTTCGAAACCCTGACCGAGACGGATGCGCCCGAGATGCTGGCGCTCGCGACCCTGACCCGGCCCGGCCCCTTCCGATCAAGGACGCGGCGGCTGGGGCCCTTCATCGGGGTCAGGCAGGACGGGCGACTTGTGGGCATGGCGGGGCGGCGGCTGCGGGTCGACGGCTTCACCGAGCTCAGCGGCGTCTGCACCCATCCCGATCATCGCGGATGCGGCTATGCGGGGGGTCTGTCGCGGGCGGTGGTCGGCGAAATCCTGGCGACCGGCGAGGCCGCCTTCCTGCACGCCTTTGCCGGGCATGACGCGACTATCGCCTTCTACCGGTCGCTGGGATTCGAGGCCCGGGCGCCGATGACCTATACGATCCTCAAGTAGCGGAGAGCCGGATGAGCGAGCACGTCGCGACCATCGCCTGGAGCCGGGGCGACCAGCCCTTCGCCGACAAGCGCTATTCCCGCGCTCACGACTGGACCTTCGACGGCGGGGCGGTGGTGCGCGGGTCCTCGTCGCCGTCGAGCGTGCGGGTTCCGTTCTCCGACCCGGCTGCGGTCGACCCGGAGGAGGCTCTGGTAGCCTCCCTGTCCAGCTGTCACATGCTGTGGTTCCTCGACTTCGCGGCTCGCGCCGGGCTGGTCGTGGACCGGTATGTCGATCAGGCCTCGGGCGTCCTGGGCCATGACGGCGCGGGGCGAAGATATATGAGCGAGGTGACCCTGCGGCCCGTCACGGCCTTCGCCGGTCGCCGGCCGGATCAGGCCGAACTGGACCAGCTGCACCATGAGGCGCACGAGAGTTGCGACATGGCCAACTCGGTCAGGGCGAAGGTCCGGGTCGAAGCCTCGCTTGGCTGACCCGGCGCTCCGCCTGGGTGTCCATCAGGCGGCGGCGTGAACCGGACGCGGCGCGACCGCGACGTCTTCCAGCAGGGCCCTGAACCGGCGGATCGCCTCGTCGGTCAGTTCGGCGTCGTATTTCATCGGCAGGGCCGTCATCGGCTCGTCGAAACTGTGGGTGCCGGGCGCGATCCAGGTCTCGACCTCGGCGCCGCAGTTGCGGACCATGGCATGCACGCGCTCGGCGTTGCGGACCGTGGTCAGGTGATCCTTCCGGGAGATGACGGCCAGGGTCTTCGGACAATGCCGCCAGGGCCGCATCCGGTTCAGGGCCGCGACGCCCACATAGGGATAGGCCAGATAGGTCGCCTTGACGCCCGACAGGTCGGCGGTCTCCGCGTCCCTGACGCCAAGCGCCTTCGCCGGACCCGGATCACAGCTCATGGCCTCCATGATGCCCCAGCCGCCGTGGCTCCAGCCGGCCAGGGCGATGCGGCTCCCATCGACGTCGGGCCGGGCCGAGACGCCCTGGATCGAGGCCATCACATCGCCGCCCCGCTCCCAGCCGCGTAGCAGCAGGCCGGTGCAGACCGTGGCCATGGCGAACTCGCGCGACCAGCCGCGCGGGGCATAGGAGTCGACGATCACCGTCCGCCAGCCGGCCTCTTTCGCCGCCTGGGCGTACATCGGCAAATGGCCGCGCAGGCCGCCGCAACCGTGGAACAGGATCGCCGTCGGCCGCGGCCGGTCGTCGTCGGGGCCGACGACGGTGGCGAAGGGCTCAAGCTTCGCCCAGCGGTCGGAGAGGGTGTCCATGGGGGCACCCTATGACGTCCCCTCTCCCGTTGGGAGAGGGCTTGAGCCTCCGGGAGCGTAGCGATCGGCCAGGCGAAAGGGTGAGGGCCGTGCGTCACCGGTGAGATCCGACCCTCATCCGTCTCGCTTCGCGAGCCACCCCTTCTTGGATCGCATCCGATCCTTCGTCGACCCCACGGGAGAAGGAAGACGGTTCAGTGCCGGAACACCCGCACGCCAGTGAAGGCCATGGCGATGTTCTGTTCGTCCGCCGCCGCGATGACCTCGGCGTCGCGCATGGAACCGCCCGGCTGGATCACCGAGGTGGCGCCGGCCGCCACGGCTTCCAGCAGACCGTCAGCGAAGGGGATGAAGGCTTCCGACGCACAGGCCGATCCTTGCGCCAGCGAATGCGCCAGACCCTTGGCCTCGCCCGCTTCCCTGGCGCGGATGGCGGCGATGCGAGCCGAGTCGCGGCGGTTCATCTGGCCGGCGCCGATGCCGGCGGTCTGGCCGTCCCTAGCGTAGACGATGGCGTTGGACTTGACGTGTTTGGCGATCGTGAAGGCGAACAGCATGTCCTCGATCTCCTGAGGCGTCGGCTGGCGGCGGGTGACGATCCTGAGGTCGGCGGGCTTGATCTGCGAACGGTCGCGCGACTGGACGAGGAAGCCGCCGGCGACCGAGCGGAAGACTTCGCCCGGGCCATGCGGGTCGGGCAAGCCGTCGGTGATGAGCAGGCGCAGGTTCTTCTTGGCCGCGAAGACAGCCCTGGCCTCGTCATCGGCCCCGGGGGCGATGACGACCTCGGTGAAGATTTCGGTGATGGCGCGGGCGTCGGCGCCGTTCAGCGGGCGGTTGACGGCGATGACGCCGCCGAAGGCCGAGACGGCGTCACACTCCAGAGCGCGTGCATAGGCCTCGCCAAGGTCCTTGCCGACCGCCACGCCGCAGGGGTTGGCGTGTTTGACGATGACGCAGGCGGGGCTTTCGAACTCGGCGACCAGCTCATAGGCGGCGTCGGCGTCGGCGATGTTGTTGTAGCCCAGTTCCTTGCCCTGGATCTGGGTCGCGTGGGCGACGCCGGGGCGGGTCTCTCCGGTACGGTAGAAGGCGCCCGTCTGGTGCGGGTTCTCGCCGTAGCGCAGGGTCTGAGCCAGCGAACCGGCGATGGATTTGCGGGCCGGGGCGGCGTCTTCCAGCTGTCCCGCGAACCAGCCCGAGACGGCGGCGTCATAGGCGGCGGTGCGGGCGAAGGCGCGGGCGGCGAGCTGTTTGCGCAGGGCCAGCGACGTCGAACCGGAGGTCTTCAGGGCCTCGACGATCAGGCCGATGCTTTCGCTGTCGACCGCGACGGCGACATAGCCGTGGTTCTTGGAGCCCGAGCGGATCATGGCCGGGCCGCCGATGTCGATGTTCTCGATCACGGCGTCGAAGCCGGCGCCCGAGGCAACGGTTGATTTGAACGGATAGAGGTCGATCCAGACGATATCGATCGGACCGATGCCGTGCTCGTCCATCGCCGCCCTGTGATCGGCGGCGTCGCGCACGCCCAGCAGGCCGCCGTGGACGACGGGATGCAGGGTCTTGACCCGGCCGTCCATCATCTCCGGGAAGCCGGTCAGGTCGGCGACGTCCTTCACCGGCAGGCCGAACCCGGCGATGGCGGCGCGGGTGCCGCCGGTCGAGACCAGTTCGACCCCGGCCTCGTGCATCGCGCGCGCGGCGTCCTCCAGCCCCGTCTTGTCCGATAGTGAGATCAGGGCGCGGACGGGCGTCACCGCGTCAGGGGCGGGCGGAAAGTCGGGGGCGGCGGGCATGGGCGAATCCGGGGGAGGGGGGGGGATGCGCGCGCGTCTAGCACCACGGGGCGCCGGGGTCACCTGATGGCGTCGCTCGAACCTAGACCCGGATGTCGAGCAGCTGGCCGAGACGAGGCAGGCGGGGGGAGTCCGGCTCGCTCGCCTGGGGGGTCTGGAGCGTCTGCGCGGCCTGCGGACGGGGCTGGGCCGCCTGGACCTCGTTGAGCGCTGCCCGGAAGAAGGCGGCTTGCGCGGCTTTCGCCTGGGCCGACGGTCCCGCCGGGGTCGTGGCGGGCAGGGTCTGCGGGATGTCGGGTCGAATCGCGCTCATGCCGACAGGGTTAACGAATGCTGTCGAGAAAGGGTTAACGACAGCCCCGGTGGGCTACCGCTCGCGACGCGGTCGCTCGCCGCTTGAGCCCGGGGTCAGCTAGGTCGTCTCGCCAGCCGCGTTGAGGGACATCATCCGGCGCAGTCGGCTCTCGACATCCGCCATGCGATAGGGCTTGGCGAAAATCTGCGAGCCAGCGAGATGGTCCGGCAGGATGTTGGTTTCGTCGTACCCCGTGCTGAAGGCGAACGGGATACCGCGGTCCTTGAGAATACCGGCGACTTCCCAGGACATCTCGCCGTCGAGGTTGACGTCCAGCAGAGCGGCATCGAACGTCTCGGTTCGAGCGAGCCTGATCGCCTCGCTCAGGCGCGTGGCCGGACCGACCACCGTCCAGGACAGATCCTCGCACATCGCCTCCAGGGTCAGGATCACCAGATAGGAGTCCTCGACGATTAAGAGTCTCGGCTTGTCGGGAATATCATATGCGGGAACGGGAGCCTCCGGCGGTTCGACCCGCATCAACGCTCTGTCGCCGATTTCCACCAAGGCCGATTTGGGCAGCATGATCTCGCAGATGACGCCCGTCGGCGCGTAATCTATCGTAGCCCTGCCGCCGGTCTCGAGAGCGAGGGCACGCTCGATCAGGCTGGAGCCGAAGCCGCGTCGGGTCGGAGCCATCACGGTCGGCCCGCCGGTCTCCCGCCAGGTCATGAGCAGGGATCCGTCATCGGAAACGCGCCATGAAACGGAGACCTGCCCCTCGGCCCGAGAAAGGGATCCGAACTTCGCCGCATTGGTGGCCAGTTCGTGCAGCGCGAGCGACAGTGAGAGCGCCGATTTCGGGGTCAGGACCGC
>NZ_JAFCVJ010000017.1:0-72201 GCF_049896985.1 Brevundimonas sp. SL161
GCTCAAACACAGCCGACGACTGGCTACCCGATACGACAAGACCGCCGACAGCTTCCTCGGCTTCGTCGTCGTCGCATCCATCCGACTGTGGATCAGACACTTTGTCCACACCACCTAGACTAGGCGCCGCTGGACAGTCTCGCCTTCACGGATTCGGCGAACAGACGCCCGCCGTCCGGAGCCTGGGCCAGATAGAAGTCGGGTTCGACCAGTTCCGCCTCCATCAGGACCCACCCCGCAGGGGACTCGACCATGTCGATGCGGGCGTACAGCAGGGGCTCTTCGATCGCGGCCAGCACTCGCTCGGCCAGGGCGACGGCCCCGGCGGGCGGCTCGGAGACATATACATAGCTGCCGCCGTACTGCACCTGGACACGGAAATCACCCGCTGTGGCGCGCTTCATGACCGCATGGCTGAACCGTCCGCCGAAGAACAGCAGGGACAGCTCCCCGTTGGCCACCAGTTCGGGCAGGAAGGGCTGGATCATCGCCGCTGCGTCGGGGGCGTCGGTCAGGGTCTCGCCGCGGGAGACCTTCACCGTCTTCCATGCCCCGCCGGAGACGGTCGGTTTCACGACGAGGGTGTCGGTTCCGAACCGGCCGAAGGCGGCGTCAACCTCGGCTTGCGTGACTTGATCGCTCCAGGCCGTGGGCGGGATCGGGATCCCTGCGGTCTCCAGCCGACGCAGATAGGATTTGTCGGAGTTCCATCCCAGCACCGAGGCAGGATTGGCGATCCGCACCCCGGCCTTGCCCCACAGGGTCGTCGCCGCCAGCCAGTCGGCGTGCCGCTCATAGTAGCCCCAGGTCAGGACGCCGAGCACCAGCGGATAGCCGGTCAGGTCCGAGGCGTCCTCGACATGGTCGGTCCAAGCGGTCGGGACAGCGCTCACATCGGCCATCGCCAGGGCGGTCGACAGCCGCTCCAGCACGACGGGCCAGTGGCTCTTGTAGGCCGGGTCGTCGGCGGCGGGCGTCAGGATGGCGATTTGGGTCAGGGCGCGGTCTCCAGCGAGGAACAATCGCCGCCCAGGGCCTGCGATCCTTGCGCTGCCCGATAGCCCAATTCGCGGTTGCCCGAAGTGGAAATCAGATAGGTCAGGGTGCGGCCTGCCTCGGCGCCCGCCTCGACGACCCAGGCCTCGATCGGACCGTCGGGGGTGCGAACCGTCTCCGATCCGACGACCCGCACGGAGAAGGTCCCGAACCCCTTGTCGTACTGCCAGTAGGGCAGGGAGAACGTCGCGCCCTCGGCCAGCGGCAGGGCGGCGAAGGTCTGGCCGAACAGATTGCCCTCCCAGACCGGCCTGGTCAGGGGGACGTCGATCGGGGTGGAGACCCCGCCATCGATCCTCACGCCTGTGATCCGGTCGGGCCCATAGGCCAGGCGCACATGGACCTGACCCTGGCGGGTGTTGATCAGGGAGATCGGCCGCAGGCTCGCGGCCTCCAGCAGAAACTCGTCTCGCATGTCGAAAGCGCCGCCATTGACCGACTGATGCACGACCACCCGCAGCACGGGATCGCCTTCGACGGTGTCGCGCTCGATCGTCTGCCAAGTCACGCCAATAGGCCGCGAGTCGCCGTCGCGGATCATGCTCAGGGTGAAGCATTTTCGCTCCTCGCTGATCCGCCCGCCATCCGGGACGACCATCGGCGCGGCGATCTGAAGGGCGAGGGCGGCGAGCAGGCTGAGCATGGCGATCTCCCGGAATGCGGCAGCGATCTTGCGAACCGCCCGTCGGGCGGCAAGTGAAGCTTCGGTAATCCGCCTCTGGCGCGTGACGATCCGGCCCGCTATGGGGCGCGCCATGACCCAGAACACCGCCACCTATGATGTCTGCGCCGTCGGCAACGCCATCGTCGACGTCCTGTCGCCGTGCGACGACGCCTTCCTGACCGCCCAGTCCCTGACACCCGGCTCGATGCAGCTGGTCGACGAGAGCCAGAGCGCGGCCCTGTACGCCGCCATGGCGGCGGGCGTGGAGGCCTCGGGCGGCTCGGCGGGCAATACGGTCGCGGGCATCGGTTCGTTCGGCGGCCGTGCGGCCTATGTCGGCAAGGTCGCGCCGGACACCCTGGGCGGCGTCTTCAGCCACGACATCCGCGCCTCGGGCGTCCACTTCGACACCCCCGTTCTGGACGGCGGCGCCGGCACCGGCCGCTGCCTGATCAACGTCACCCCGGACGGCCAGCGCACCATGTGCACCTTCCTGGGCGCGGCGAACCAGCTCGCGGTCGAGGACATTGATGCCGAGCTGATCGGGTCCAGCGCCATCGTCTATCTGGAAGGCTATCTGTTCGACCCGGCCCCGGCCCGCGCCGCCTTCGAGGCCGCCGCCGCCGCCGCCCACAAGGCAGGCCGCAAGGTCGCCATCACCCTGTCGGACACTTTCGTCGTCGCCCGCTGGCGCGCCGAACTGCTGGCCTTCATCGAGACCTCGGCCGACATCGTCCTGGCCAACGAAGGCGAACTGGCGGCCCTGTTCGAGACGGATGACTTCGACGCCGCCGCCGCGAAACTGGCCTCGATGGTCGAGATCGCCGCCGTCACCCGCGGCGAGCACGGCTCGGTGATCCTCTCGGGCGACGAGCGGGTCTCGATCGCCGCCTATCCGGTGGCCAGGGTCCAGGACACCACGGGCGCCGGCGACCAGTACGCCGCCGGCTTCCTGCTGGGCGTCGCGCGCGGCCTGACGTTGGAACAGTCGGGCCAGCTCGGCTCGCTGGCCGCCTCGGAGGTGATCGCCCACTGGGGTCCGCGTCCGATGGTCAAGCTGGCCGATCTGGCCGCCGAGAACGGCCTGACGCTGACCGTCTAGTTCGCTGAGGGTTCCGCATCAAAGGCCTTGCGCCAGGCGCGCAGGCCTTCGTCGTCGACCAGATTCGCGACCGGAACGGTGGCGTCGATCGACAGCCCTGACGCGACGTAGCGACCATAGGTCACGAACCACTCACCCTCGCGGCCCGACAGGGCGTCGAGGAAGGGGATGGGTCCGCAACTGGTGAAGGTGGTGTGGCGGATGGTGATCCGCCCGGCCGGCAGATCGCCCTTTAGCGCCAGCGACGGGACGAGCATGGCGCTGAACCCGTTGCCCCCGGCCAGTTCGATGCGCTCGAAGGCGCTGGCCTCGGACAGGAAGATCACGTCGGACCGGGCCCAAAGCTCGGCCTGACGATTTCTGACACGCTCTGCAGCGGCGTCCGGAGAGGCGTCAGCCAGTGGCGAACAGGCCAGAGCCGGCGCGGCAACTGCGGTCAAGGCGACGGCGAAAACCCATATGGCGAGGCGGTTTGCGGTCATCGAGATCCTCCACCTTCGGGCTAGCGTTTCAATGTGACGTAAATCGCGCCGTCGCCGCCGTGGCGCCGGTGGGCCATGGCGAAGCCGGAGACGATTCCGCGCAGGGCGTGACCCTGGAGCCATTCGTGGATCGAGGCGCGGATGACGCCGCCGCCCCCTCCTTGCGAAAGACGGCGTCCCTGACCCGTGACGACGAGTACGGCGCGGAGGCCGCGCGCCCGGGACTGGGTGAGGAAGGCGCGCAGCTGGTCCTCGGCCTCGAACCGGCCAAAGCCGTGCAGGTCGATGGAGGCCTCGATCGGATCGCGCTCGCGCGACAGCCGGCGCTGGCGGCGGGGTTCCAGCTCCTCGGGCACGGACCGGGGCGCAGTCGTGGGCGCAGGCGTGGGCTTCGGGGCCGGAGCGGCGCCCCGGATTTTCGTTGACGTCTTCGGCTTGCCCAGATCGGGCAAGCGGGGCGCGGCCTTGATCGTCTCGGGCTTTAGCGGCTCGTCGGGCAGGATGGCGCCCGGCGTCACGCGTGCGGCCTTTCGGGTCTTCGGAGGCGTGACGGAGCCGGAGACCCGGGCCCAGATGCGGCGGTCCTCGGTCGTCAGGTCGGGAGGCGGTCGCCGCGCCACGGGATCAGGCGTCTTCGCCGTCGGCGTCCGGCTCCGGCGGACCGGGCTCAAAGACCAGCAGGTCGCCCGGCTGGCAGTCCAGTTCGCGGCACAGGGCGTAGAGGGTCGAGAACCGGACGGCCCGCGCCTTGCCGGTCTTCAGGATAGACAGATTGGCCAGGGTCACCCCCACGCGATCCGCCAGCTCGGTCAGCGACATGCGCCGCTCGACCAGGATTTTGTCCAGTTGAACTCGTATCGCCATTCTAGTGGCCCTTCGGGGCGCTACCGCTCGCCCCCCGGTCCGATCTTCGATCGGCCGGAGGACAGGCTAAGCGGTCGCTCGCTGCTTGAGCGCGCCGGCCGGCTCTGGCGGTCATATGGTCAACTCGGATTCCCGGCGCAGACGCGCGCCTTCCTTGAACACCTCGGCCAGGACGAAGACGACCAGGACCGAGAACACCGGGGTCAAGAGCTCGCCGACGCCCTGCGAATCCATCACGCCGGGCGCCAGGCGGGCGGCGACGAGCCCCTGGATCAACCAGACGCCGCCGGTGACGATGGCGAGGATCAGGCCGATCTGGCGCAGGCGGCGCACGTTCTCGGGGCGGAACGGATCCCCCACGGTCAGGGTGCGGAAGATCATCCGCAGATTTCTCAGAATCAGCAGGAACCCGCCGAAATAGGCGGTCAGGGCCCCCACGCCGAACAGTAGCAGGGGCCGGGTCAGCGGCTGCTGGCGGCCGCCGGATTCGTTGGAGACGGTGATGTTCAGATTGGCCAGTGGAATGAAGATCGAGGCCAGGAAGACCAGGAGCAGCACCGCGGTGATGACCATCAGAAGCACATAGGCCACGTCCAGCGCGATCTTCAGCAGGCTGGAAACAGAGCTGGGGCCCAGGGTCTTGAACGGCGCGCGGATGCCTCTGGGCATCTTCGGCAGGCGCAGCTCAGGCCGTGTGAGGGGCATCGACAGCTCGGAAAGGACACTGGACCGGAAATCTTGGCCGCGAGGACCGCGTGGGGTTCGGGAACACCCCTACGCGGTCTTATACATCGCGATCTTCTTCAACGGCGAAGCCTTCTTTTGTGTTGCTATCGCTCGGCTCGTGGAGCCTCGCTGCTTGAGCAACGAACGGGGGGTCTCTTCTCTTCGACGGTCGCTCAAGCAATGAGCCACCGCTTAGCCTGTCCTCCGGCCGATCGAAGATCGGACCGGGGAGCGAACGTTAGCGACCCAAGTTAGAAAGACTGCACCAGGATGGCGACCAGGGCGGTCGGCAGGGCGGCGAGCAGGGCGGCATTGATCAGCACCGCGCCGACCTTGTCCATCATCAGCGAGGCGTTCATCGTGTTCATCGTTCTATCCTTCGATCCTGAGGCGGGTCATTAATGCCCGCTTCTGTGCGCCACGGGGTTCGGATTTGCCCTTTTGGGTCTTTCCGGGGAACGTTGTGGCCGCCGTTCTTGAGATCATAGATAGGCCGTGCGTACCGATCAGTCACGTTACATATCGTTTAACGATATTAAACTTAGGCAATGAAATGTTTCAAGAGCGTGATCACGTATGAAGTTGAAGCTTATCAAAGGGATGCGGCTCGTGGCCGCCACTCACAACGCCGGAAAGGCGCGGGAAATCGACGCGCTTCTGGACGGACATTACACGGTGGTTACCGCCGGGGAGTTGAATCTGCCCGAACCAGCAGAAACCGAGACCACTTTTGTCGGCAACGCCATGCTGAAGGCGCGTCATGCCGCCCAGTTTTCGGGCGAAGTCAGCCTGGCCGACGATTCCGGCCTGTCGGTCGCGGCTCTGGACGGCGCCCCCGGCATCTTTTCGGCCCGCTGGGGCGGGCCGGAGCGGGACTTCGCCTCCGCCATGCGAAAGATCGAGACGCGGCTGGAGGAGCTGAGCGCGACGGATCGGTCCGCCTGGTTCACCTCGGCTCTGGCGGTGGCCTGGCCCGACGGCCCCTGTGTGGTGGTCGAGGGGCGGGTCGACGGGGTCGTCACCTTCCCGCCACGCGGCGAGCACGGCTTCGGCTACGATCCTCTGTTCATTCCGGATGGCCATGACCTGACCTTCGGCGAGATGATGCCGGAGCTGAAGGACAGCCTCAGCCACCGCACCCGCGCCTTCGAGATGCTGAAGGCGGCCCTGATTGACTGAGCCTCGCCCCGGCGCCGCCGCGCCGAAATCGGGGAATGGGGCCATCGCCGTCTACGTCCACTGGCCCTACTGCGCCCGTATCTGCCCCTATTGCGACTTCAACGTCGTACGTGACCGGGGCTGGCGCGAGGAACAGGCTGTGCTGGTCGAGGCCATCCTGTGCGATCTGGAGGCCCAGGCGGCGATGTTGGGACCGCGCCCGCTGGCCTCGATCTTCTTTGGAGGCGGCACCCCGTCGCTGATGCAGGTGGAGGACGTGGCGCGGGTTATCGAGCGAGCGCGGACGCTGTTCCCCGGCGGCGGGGTGGAGATCACGCTCGAGGCCAACCCCACCGACGCCGAAGCCGCCCATTTCGCCGCGCTGAGACAGGCGGGGGTTAATCGCCTGTCGCTGGGGGTCCAGTCGCTGGACGACGCGGCCCTGAAATTCCTCGGCCGCAACCACTCCGCCGACGAGGCGCGCCGGGCCATCGCCGTCGCCGCCGGCGTCTTCGGCCGGCTGTCGATCGACCTCATCTACGCCCTTCCGGGCCAGACGGTCGCCGCCTGGAACGCCGCCATGGCCGAGGCGCTGGCCATGGGGTTCGAGCACGTCTCCCCCTACCAATTGACCATCGCCGAGGGCACCGCCTTCGCCCGCGCGACCGAGCGGGGCTCGCTCGTGCCGCCCGACGAGGACACAGCCGCTGACCTCTACGAAGCCACCCAGACGGTCCTCGGGGTCGCCGGGTTCGAAGCCTATGAAGTGTCCAACCACGCCCGGGATGCCGCGGCCCGCTCCGCCCACAACCTGCATGTATGGCGCGGCGGCGACTACGTCGGCGTCGGCCCCGGCGCCCACGGGCGGCTGACGCTGCAAGGCATCCGCACCGCCACGGTCGCCCACCGCCGCATCGCCACCTATGTCGAGGGCGTCGCCGCCGGAACGCCCTGGTCCGACCAGGACGTGCTGGACCCCCGCGCCGCCGCCGAGGAGCGTCTGTTGCTGGGGCTGCGCGCCGTCGAGGGGGTCGCCCTGGCCGATCTGGCGGCGCTGGGACTGTCGCCTGCGGCCGATCCGGTCGCGGACCTGATCACCGACGGCTTCCTCGCGTCCGCCGACGGCCGCATCGCCGCGACCGCTCGGGGCCGCCCCGTCCTCGACGCTGTGCTGAAGGCGCTGCTCACCTGACCTTCGCTCAGGCTGCGGATTGTGGCACGGTCGGGCGATGAGCGAGCCTACCCCCTTTCCCCCGACCGCGCCGCCGCCCCGGCCCGTGTCGCCAGGGCTCTATCTGGTCGCCACCCCGATCGGGAACCTCAGGGACATGACGCTGAGGGCGCTTGACGTTCTCGCCGCCGCGGATCTGGTCCTGGCCGAGGACACCCGCGTCACCGGTAAATTGCTCGGCGCCTACGGGCTGAAGGCGAAGCTTGAACGCTGCGACGACCACGCCTCAGCCCATGCCGCCGAACTGGCCATCGAGCGGGTGCGCAACGGTCAGGTTGTGGCCCTGGTTTCCGACGCGGGCACGCCGGTGATCTCGGACCCCGGCTTCGTCGTCGCCCGCGCCTTCATCGCCGCCGGCCTGCCGGTTCATCCGATCCCCGGCGCCTCCAGCCTGCTGGCCGCCCTGTGCATCGCCGGCCAGCCGTCCGACCGGTTCCTGTTCGCCGGCTTCCTGCCGCCCAAGTCCGCCGCGCGGAAGACGGCGCTCGCCGAGGTCAAGGCGGCGCGCCAGACCCTGGTCTTCTTCGAGAGCGGCCCGCGTCTGGCCGCCAGCCTCGCCGACATGGCCGAGGTGCTGGGTCCGCGCCCCGCCGCAGTCACCCGCGAACTGACCAAACTCTATGAGGAGGCCGTGCGCGGCACCCTTGCCGAGCTCGCCGTCGACCCGCGCTGCGACAGCCCCAAGGGCGAGATCGTCATCGTCATCGGCCCCGGTGAGGTCAAGACCGCCAGCGCCGCCGATGCGGACGCGGCCCTGACCGAAGCCCTCGCGCGCCTGGCCCCCGGAGAGGCGGCGTCCGAGGTGTCCCGCGCCCTCGACCTCCCAAGAAAGGCCCTCTACCGCCGGGCGCTGGAGCTTCAGGGCAAGGGATGAGGCCGTCGAAGGTCCGCGCCGCGCTTCCCGCCAGGCCGAAGGCGGCATGGCGTCAGGCCCTGGGCGGGCAGGCATTTCGCGAGGGTCACGGCGCCGAATGGCTGGCCGCCGCCTTCCTGATGCTGAAGGGCTATCAGGTGCTGGGTTTCCGTCTGAAGACCAAAGGCGTGGAGATCGACATTCTCGCCCGACAGGGGAAGACCGCCGTTGTGGTCGAGGTTAAACGCCGCGCCACGATCGAGGCCGCCCTGAACGCCGTGGATCCCCGACAGCTAGAGCGACTGCGTGCCGCCGGCGCCGCACTTTTGCGCCAAAGGCCCAGCTTGGCCGGTCTTGCGTTGCGGATCGATACCGTAGCGCTGGCGCCAGGACGAGTTCCGCGCCATCGTCGCAATCTATAGTTCCACCGGGGGGTGGGAACGGGTCGTCGGGGGACGGGGCTGTGACGCGCGAAGAGGCGGAAGTCGCACTGGAAGAGGCCGGTCGGGCCGACGACGACGCGTTCCCGCTGCTGGACGCGGCGATCGCCTGCGCCCTGCATGACTATCCGTTCCGAGACTCCTCGCCGGCCCGCGTCCTCGCAGACGCCGCCGCCGAACGGCTGGCCGAGCGCATCGGCGGCGAGAGCCCCGACGACGCTCTTGCCGAGACCATGGCCTCAGATCTGAGGTTGAACGGCGACCTGCTGCGCTATGCCGATCCGGCCAATACCGATGTGCTTGACGTCGCGGAGCGGAGGCGGGGGCTGTCGGCGGCGCTGGCCGTCTTCTACCTCGACGCCGCCCGCCGCGCGGGCGTGAAGGCCCAGGGCGTCGACTTTCCCAACCATTTCCTGCTGCGGGTCGAGACCCCCTCCGGTCCTGTCGCGCTGGATCCGTTCAGCCAGGGCCGCGTCGTCATGCCGTCGGAGCTGACCCGCCGCGCCCTGCGCGCCGGCCTGACGCCGCACGTCGCCGACCGTCTGGACGTGCTGATGGCCCCGGTCAGCGACCGTGAGTGCCTGATCCGGCTGCAGAACGTCCTGTTTAGCCGCGCCATCAAGGTGGGGGACTATCTCTGCGCCGAACGGTCGGCCGTCCGCCGCGCCCTCCTGGATCCCGAGGATTACCGGCCGTGGCTGGATGTCGCGGCGGCGCGCGAGAAACAGGGCGCCCTGACCGGAGCCCTCGAAGCCCTGCGTCGCGCCCGCGCCGTGGCGGGGCAGGACGATGAGATGCATCAGATGGCCGCCGACCGGCTGCGGATGCGGCTAAACTGACGCTTCTGCTTGGAACCGTCGCGCTTCGTACTACTTGAAAGCTAGGCGCGAACGCGCTCAAGCAGCGAGGCGCCCCAACCTTCAAAGAGGGGCCGAGCGATAGCGCACCAAGGAAGTCCCTCTCCATGCTCAAAGTCGCCATCCAGATGGACCCGATCGAGGCGGTCAACATCGCCTCGGACACGACCTTCTTCCTGGCCATGGAGGCGCAGCAGCGCGGTCATCCGCTTTGGGTCTATGACTTCCGCACCCTGGCGCTGGAGGACGGCGCCCTGTTCTGTCGCGCGCGTCCAGCGGTGATCCGTCAGGTACATGGCGACCATGTCACCCTCGGCGACGAGGTGAAGCTCGATCTCGGCAAGGACGTCGACGTCATCCTCATGCGCCAGGATCCGCCCTTCGACATGGCCTATGTCACGGCCACCTATCTGCTGGAGACGGTCCATCCGCGCACCCTGGTGGTCAATGACCCTGCCGAGGTCCGGTCCGCGCCGGAGAAGCTGTTCGCCACCCGGTTCGAGGGTGTCCAGCCGCCGACCCTGATCTCGTCAGATCCCGTCGCCCTGGTCGATTTCCACGAGCGTCACGGCGATGTGGTGCTGAAGCCCCTGCATGGCGCGGCGGGCTCGGGCGTCGTTCGCCTCAAGGCCGAGGATCCGAACCTGGAGGCCCTGATCGAAATCCATATGGCCGGATCGCGCGATCCGCTGGTGATCCAGAAATTCATCCCCGCCGTGTCCAGGGGCGACAAGCGCATCATCCTGATCGACGGCGAGCCGGTCGGCGCCATCAACCGCGTCCCGGCCGAGGGTCAGGTGCGGTCCAACCTGCGCGTCGGCGGCACGGCGGCGCCGGTCGAGCTGACGGCTCGCGACCTGGAGATCTGCGCCATCATCGGCCCGGAACTGAAGGCGCGCGGCCTGCTGTTCGTCGGCATCGACGTGATCGGCGACTACCTGACCGAGATCAACGTTACCTCGCCGACGGGCGCCGTGCAGCTTAAGGCATTCACCGGCATCGACGCCGCCGCAATCCTGTGGGACGTGATCGAGGCGAAACACGTTCCGAGCGCATAACGGCGCTCTTGCAATCTGAACAGGTTCATGGTTCGTTCTCCTCGCGCTCAAGCAGCGCGACGCGCGCTAGCGCGGCAAGGAGAGCATCATGCTGGCCAGTATCGCGACGGTGGCGTTCGAGGGGGTCGAGGCGCGGCGCGTCGCCGTCGAGGTGCAGTTGGTCGGCAACGACGGCCCGACCATCTTCTCAATCGTCGGTCTGCCGGACAAGGCGGTGGCCGAAAGCCGGGAGCGGGTGCGCGGCGCCTTCGCAGGCATCGGCCTGGCCCTTCCGGCCAAGCGGATCATCGCCAACCTGGCCCCCGCCGACCTACCCAAGGAGGGCAGCCATTTCGACCTGCCGATAGCGCTTGCTCTGCTGGCCGCCCTGGGGGTGATCCAGCCGGACGCGCTGGACGGCTGGGCGGCGCTGGGCGAACTGGGGCTGGACGGCCGCATCCAGCCGGTGGGCGGAACCCTGCCCGCCGCTGTCGCGGTCGCCTCCATGGGGCTTGGCCTGATCTGTCCGGAGGCGAATGGGCCCGAGGCCGCTTGGGCCGGCGACGTCCGAATCCTCGCGCCGCGGTCGCTGATCGGCCTGATCAATCACTTCAAGGGTACGACCGTGTTGCGCGCGCCGGAGCCGGGGCCGGTGAAGATCGGCGCGAGCGCCGCCGACCTGCGCGACGTCAAGGGACAGGAGAGCGCCAAGCGGGCGCTGGAAGTGGCCGCTGCCGGGGGGCACAACATCCTGTTCGTGGGCCCGCCGGGCTCGGGCAAGTCGATGATGGCCCAGCGTTTGCCCGGCCTGCTGCCGCCGCTGACGCCGCAGGAACTGCTGGAGACCTCCATGGTCTGGTCGGTCGCCGGACTGATCGAGCGGGGCACCCTGACCGGCGGGGGCTTGCGCGCCAAGCCGGGCGAGGCGTCCCTGGCGCACAACGGCGTCCTGTTCCTGGACGAACTGCCCGAATATTCCGCCATTATGGAGCAAACGCACCTAGAGCTTAGCCGTAACGGCTTCGCCGGTCGTTAATCATGGCCTCGACGCGGGCGCGTCTTTCTCTCGTTAACGCGGCCAGTTCGGACGACCGTATGAGGGGTTGGATGGAACCACCCTCATACTCAGCGGCTGCAAAATGTGCCTCACGATCTCGGTATGCGACCCAAGCTTCTTGAGCGGCGTGGAGGTTCAGGTCTTCGCCTATCAGTCCCTCTAACTCGGTAACTGCTTTGGCGAGCGAGGCGTCCTCGACGTCGAATTCGGCATAAGCGCGCCGATTCATCTCGCCTTGCGTCCAGTAAGTGTTGGGCTTCGATCCTACAGAATCCTTCGTGTCGGCTTCCCTGACCTTAGACCTGATCCGGGCGGCAAAGGCATCCAGATCGCCGAAGGATACGTTGGCGGCGGTCATTTTGGCTTGGAGATCGGTCAAGGCCGAATAGAGGGCCGCCTCCTCGTGCTTAGAGGCTTTGGTGAAGAACCTTTTGGACAAGAACCCTAAGGTCGTGATCGCGGCACCCGCGACCAGCAGGCCCAATGTTTGAACTAACTCTGCCATCGGTTAGGGGCTGCTCGTGCTTTGGCCGACCTGAGAAACTAGCTCGTTCATCGTATAGTGAACAAACTGCTTTCCAAGCTCGGTGAGTTCGTAGGATTCTTGACTGTCGAAGGCGGACTTTACGGTGTTGGATGTCCGATTTCCGGCGGAAGCACGAGCCTTCTTAACATAGTCCCCATAGGGGGTCGTGTCTCGGTGCTGGCGGATCACGCTGCCCGTGCTGAGGTCGCGGACCAGTAGCTTAAATAGATCAGCCTCAGCCGAATCTTCTCTCACTCGCGATCCGCCGACCTCTCGCCAAATGTCTGCGCGTGTGGCACCCGCATTTTGATGTAGCACCCTGATTACGGCGAAGTGTGACTCGTGATATGTGTCGATCCAAGCAATGAAGAGGCGCACAAGATCATCTGGGCATAGCTTGGTGCCGCCGGCATTCTCCAAAAGCTTCCGTATGAACTCACGCTTTTCTTCGGTCTCAGCTTGATCCCACGACCGGAAACCCTGCCTTACGAGCGAAAGGTATTCCTCGGACTGGATGCGCTCCTGAAGGTCTTCCCCAAAGCTATCCAAGCGACCTAGAACAGACGCGAGTGTAATGCCCAAGCGCTTGAGTTTGGCTTCATGCTCTTTGAGCCAAAGCCTTTGCAGTTCGCCAAGCTGCTCATTCTCGATCTCGGCGCTGTATGTCCCAGCCGCCCCAAGGAAACTGCCGACCCAAGGGATGCCGCTTAAAGCAGCTAAGAGGACGCGAGAGTATTTTCCGCTCTGTCGCCCATCCAATTTCAAAGTCAGTGCGCGGCGCTGACTTTCTAGCTGTTCCTCATCCTCAATAGGTGCAGGCGGCTGATGGACGATCAGGGTTGGTGGCTCGGTCAACGGCTATTCGTCTTCCTCTTTCTGTAGGGCGGCAGGCGGGAAGGTGCCATTTTGGCTGCCCTTCTGGTCGAACCACATGGTCCAGATCATAGGTGTCCCGTATTGCTCTGCCACGGTTGTGACTGTCATCACGGGACCACCCGATTTCAGGCGGGCAACATCGCCTACAACCAACTCGTCGCCCATTCGGAACTCCTCACTTAATTGCGCCCGTGAATTACGGACGCTTTCCTTTCTTCTCATCCTGACCAAGGACAGAGGCCGCTAGCTTACGCGCTTCCGTAGCGGTCGGTTTCTTGCCGGCAAGAACCTTGCCTGCGAGCGACGCCATCTGGTCGCCAGTTTGCTTTTTCGCCATGGCTGATCTCCTGCTGACCCTGACAGCGTAAGCGATTCGGCGTTTGCTCGCGAATCGTCGTTCTCAGATCGTGCGGTAGGGTTCTATTAGCCTTCTCAAGTTGCTGAGCCTTAATGAGCGTTTGCTATCAGCAGATATGGCCAGACAGCATGCAGCGACCCAACTCGAAGACAAATACGCCCGGCTGATGGGCGATCTGAACGTCATAGATTTTGAGGTTGAGCCCATCACCGGCATCACGGCGATCATCGACAAGCAGATCGAGATACAGAACCGTAAGCGAAAGATGCTGGCCAAGGCGATGGCGTTGACCACCGCGATCCGCGCTTTCGAGCCGGATTGGAACCCCGAAAAGGTCAAGGCGATCCGAACCACGCCCCGCGTGCGTAAGCACGGGGAGGGTGCCAAGGCTGCCTACAGGGTGCTCAAAGCGGCCGACCGCCCGCTGACGACGTGGGAGATCGGGAAGGGGATCGCGACCGAGTTAGGGCTGACCGCCCCAGATCATCGTGAGAAAAGCCGGTTGGCAAACATCGCCAATGGAGCCTGCCAGCGATCCCTCAAACGCGGTCTAGTAGAGCGCCACGAAGGCGAGCCGATCCGTTGGTCGGTCAGGCGCCGGCCAAGTGCCGCTGCCAGTAGCCCGCCCACGCCCTAGACACGGGCAACGTGGCGGCAGCCATCAGGACTTGTGAAAACTGGCGACCGTTATCCACCCGGCGGAAGTCTTCACGCCAGCCCATCTCCTCGGCATACGCCAAGAGATACCGACCCCAGATGCGATGGTGGACCCCGCGCTCCGCGCGTCGAACTCGCGAGTTGTAGCTCTCGGCCCAGTTCGTGTGGACCCCGCCGGGCTCCGCATATCTGACGCTGTGGTTGATTGTCTTGTGCTCATCGAAATACAGGTGAAGAGCGGTCCAAGCGGAGCCTTCGTCCGTGCGAATCTTCGCCGAGGGATCGACATGCCGAAGGATCGCCTCGAACGCTTGGGTCTCTTGGCGGACGACGACGGACACCGTTCGCCCACCGGGGCGCCGTTCTCGCATCGTCACGACAGATAGACGTTTTGGGTTCTTGGTCCGGCCGTCCTTCCGTTCGGCCTTGATGTTCGCCTGCTTATAGTGGCCACCAACCCAAACGCCGTCGATCTCGACAATCCCAGTCAGCGGCCGGCTCACCCGCATCGACGACATCGCCTCTCGTAGTTTGTGCAGCAAGACGAAGGCCGTCTTGTAGGAACAATCCAGTTCGCGGCCCAGACGCAGGGCGCTGACGCCGCTGGCACCGTTCACGAACAGGGCGATGGCGGTGAGGATGTCACGGAACGACAGCTTCCGGGAGGCGAAGATGGTCCCCGACGTGATCGTAAATTGGCGTTCGCAGACTTTGCATTTGAACAGGGGTCGCGTCTTGAATTCCAGCACAGCATCGCTGCGGCAGTGGGGGCAGGTTGGCCTACCACCGCTCTCGGCGAACCGAACTGCACGAAACGTCGCGCGGGCCTCATCGTCCGACATTCGGGCGATCTTTACGAGGCTTAGCGTGCGCGCCTTTGCAGAAAGGAGAAAATGCTGCGACAATCGAAAACAGTGCGAACGCATCGAATGTGATGCGAGCGCACCAAATACGATGCGAGCACCATTGTCAATGCGTTCGCACCATATTTGATGCTAACGCCCTAAGGATGACACATGGCCGACGAACCTCTGACGCAGTGGATGGTGGGAATCATCCGAGCCAGAATGGCGGAGCATGGCCTGAGCTATGCCGATCTTGAGGAACGGCTCCGGGCAATCGGTGTGGACGACAACGAACGCAACCTCCGTAACAAGGTGATGCGCGGGACGTTCAGCGCGGCGTTTTGGATTCAGTGTCTTGTGGCACTCGGGGTCAGGTCGATCGAACTTCACCCCGACCGGCTAGGCCTATCCGATCAACCCGCCTTCGGCGGGGCATATGCCAACACCGGTGAGGCACTGACTGAAATCTTCAAAGTCATCGGGTCCGGTGACGAGGAACCGTCCACGACTTCCTGAGCCATCGACACCCGCGACGATCCTACAGAGGGCGACTCATGAGATCGTCTGGCTATGAAACGCTACCTATTTGAGTCGTGTGCCTACACCGGCGAAGCCGCGGTTGAACGTCTGAGCCACCGGATCAGCGACGAGTGGCTGGCGGCCGAAGTGGCGCGCGATCCTAACCTCGATCGGATCGTCGATCTGCCGATCGAGTTCGTCAGAGATGGCGTGACTTACGACCAGCCAGCAGCGGGCTGACCTTTGCCTCGCCCTTAGGCACAGCCGTCAGAAACTCACCCACTGCCACATCGAGAACGGTCGCCAGCCGGTCGAGTAGATCGACGCTGGCGTTGCCGAGCTCTCGTTCAAGCTCGCTGACATAGGCGCGATTGACACCGGCGTCGGCGGCCAGCCGTTCTTGTGAGACCCCACGCGCGGTTCTCAATCGCCTCAGATTCCATGCGACCAGCGCGCGCCCGTTCATGGGCGCCAAGCGACAGATTCAACCCCCGTTAAACCACGGGCTATAGCCTCCAGATTAAATCTGGGAGGCGAGGATGGCGGGCGGTGGTTCAGCGGGTGCGGGCTGCGGTGGGATCATCATGCTGGCGGTGGTTGCTCTCGGCGTTTAGTGGCTTTACGTCGCGGCGATTGAACCCATGATGTTCCCCGTTCAGGCGGCCCAGCGTGCAGAGGCGATCGCAGCGTCAAACGCAGCGGAGGTGGCGAAGAAAGTGGCCCACGAACAGCGAATGGCCAGATACCGGGCGTCGCTTGTCGAAGACGAGAGAGCGAAGGTTGCCGCTGCCAAGCAGCGTGAAGTCGATGCGGAGGCCGAACGACAACACGCCGCAGCGAACGCGGCGGCATCAGAGCGGGCGACGACGGCCGCCTTGGAACGCTACGCCGACTGCACCGTCCGCAACCGGACGCCCAACGGTTGCTACGAGGACTGGCGTCCAACGCCCGAAGCGCAGGCGATGGTTGACGTGATGCGCTGAACTGGATGGATGCTGTGTTTCTTGCGTTAGGTCTGCGAGTAGGGGATAACGATCCCCGGTCATCGCGTTGGTCAGCGGGCCGTCCGCACTTGCCTCTTGACATAGGCAGCGGCATCCATAGGATACACCGCATCTAAGCGCTCCTTTTGTGTTCCCTGATGGAACCTATGCATAGGCATTTGGGAACCGAGCGACTGATACGAATGGTTGGATAAATGCGGAGTGATCCGCTGCCCTGGCCAAACGCAGCGGCGAAAGTTGAGAACTTAGAAAAGGTTAAGATAAGGGCCATTCCTTCGGGAGTGGCCCTTTTTCTTATGCGATTTGATCGCTGGGGAACATATTCATGTGGAGCGCAGATTTAGGCGGGCTTGTCGCTTGATCGTGGCAGTTATAAAAAGAGCCTTTGACCAGTTGATTTTTCTTGGCCTCGCTCACGTTGAAGTGTCTGATAGCATCATAACTAACCCCAAACCTGAAGTTGCTGTTCAAAAGGCAATAGTAGCCATGAGGCGGAACGCTTGTCTCTGGTCGGGCGTGCTCCTCATGACCATATTGGTAGTATCTATCGTTCTCGTCTATATAATAGACGTCGTTATAAGTGGAAGATTTTTTGGGTGATTGCGTCGCCCTCAATCCCTTAATGCATCGATCGACTGTATCGACAATATCGGTAGGCATTGGATTTGCGTGAAAAGAATTTCTCATCCTAGAGAGATCGCCAGCCAAAAAGTTTCTCATGGGTAGAAGCATTGGTTGACGAGACTTCATGTCTTCAAAACGTTTAATCACGGCGCTATAAACGCGGAGCGCGCGAGATAAAACAGCGCTAAGATAATTGTGAGGGTTCAGGCGCGCTTTTCTTGATTCAAAAAACCAAGTGAACGCAGCATCTCTATTTTGAGAGACGAAACCTTCAAGGCCAGCCTCAACCATCAACATGACGCCATCATGGCCTAAGGAAGAAGATACGAGAAACTTCGTGAGGTCTTCTGGAAGGTCGGCTTGGCTTTTAATAAAGCTAAAAACGGTAAATGATGCAGGAGGGGTTACCGTCAATTTCGAATTTGCATCTTGAGGAAGAATTCGTTCTTTTTCTAAGCCCACCAGCTGACCAAACTCTCTGTCCGTAGTGACAAAAACCATGCAAATCCTCATTTCGGATTGGCAATTCTCTTTATAACGGACGCTGGTATGTTCCAGTTCTCTAAAGCGTCATCATCCATCGCTGAGATTACATCAACGAATGCGAGAATCGCTTTTTGACCTGCTGCGTCAGCCGTTCCTTCGATCACCTTGATATGGTCGTCCGGGAATCTGTAAGCTACGCCGGCCGGAACAACTCCTACCTTGGCCCTGTGGAGGCTATGGCTAACGATATTCAGCCTACTTTTCGTGTCTTCCGACAAGAAGTCTTTCAGCTTTATGGGGCCGAGTATTTCCTTGTAACTAACCCCGATCTTGGTTAAATCTGGAGCTATATAGCTGAGAAGATACGGCTCCTTGCTTTCTCCCCAAAACTTTACTGCTTTCTCGACAACGTAATCTGCAAGTCTGTCACGATCCCACGGCTTGCTATCGGGCTCATTTTTGGATTCTGTGTCAGCCATCCGCCACTTCCTATGTGGCGGCCACATCGCGGAGCCGCCTGATATCCTCGGCTATCGCACAGCTTTGAATAGAAGTTCAATCGGAGCCTCGAAGGCTCTCTAAGCCCACCTGTTGGCGCTCAAGACAGGCTTCTCGAAGCGGCAAAGCCATACATGATGATGGGCGCGGTGGTTGCTGCGCGTAGATTTCATTGGGGACAGCGCGAGCGCTTAGGCGCTGGCGCGGAGCACGTCACTCGCGACAAGACGAATGATCTGATGTCCAACTTAGCTCTTGGGGTCGAGCACGGTGCTGAACGCGTCGATTCACTTACGCAGCCCACCGCGCCGTTAGGAGGATCGCCCGCATCACGGCCGGTCGATCCGGTGCGGTAGCGATCACCCGGCCATCACACAGCCCCATGTAGCCATCCCCGTCACGGACGTGGGCAATCTGGTAGAGGCGCTTGCCACGCCAGAAGCGGATCGGCTCGGGACGACGACGGGCGCTCATCGGTTCAACTCCCACAGCTTGTATAGGCCGCTACTGGGGGCATTCCGAATGTGGCCGTCGGCCTTGAGCTTAGTCAGGCAAGCGCCGATGCGCCGACGCATGATGACGACGGTGTTGTCGTCCGCCTTGAGCTTCCGCTCCTTGATCTGCTGGTGGACGATGTCGAGCGCCGTCAGCGGCCGAGCCGACTCCTTCAACATGCGGAAAACCAGCCGCACCACCTCGCCCTTCTTGGCTCGATGCTTGGTGGGGTAGCGGACCAGCCTCGTGGTGTCGGCCTTCTTGTCAAAAAGCCGGATGGCCGCATCGACGTGGTCGAGATCGCAGATCACCTTGCGCTCGTCGGCCCGCAACCGCTTCAACAGCAGAGCGAGTTCGGTTCGCTTCTCGATCAGCCCAGCGATCGTTCTCGGGCGGTCATAGCCTTCGTGTTCCATGCCCAAGAACGTAGCAAGAACAGCCAGTTAGTCACCCCGCCGCTAGGTGTGTTTGCTCCATAATGGCGGAATATTCGGCCCAGGCGCTCGACAGTCTGCGGGCACCGCTGGAAACGGGCGAGATCGTGGTGGCGCGGGCCAACGCCCATGTGCGCTATCCGGCGCGGTTTCAGCTTGTCGCGGCCATGAACCCCTGCCGCTGCGGCATGGGCGGGGCGGGCAAGGGGGCGTGCGGCAAGGCCCCGCGCTGCCAGCGCGACTACCAGAACCGCATCTCCGGCCCGATGTTCGACCGCATCGACCTGACGGTGGAGACCCCGCCCGTGACCGCCGCCGACATGGCCCTGCCGAGCCCGGCCGAGGGCACGGCCGAGGCCGCCGCCCGCGTCGCCGTCGCCCGCGCCATGCAGGAAGAGCGGGTGAGCGAGGCTGGCCTCGACCCGCTTCAGGCGCTCAACGCCCGTTCGTCCGGCGATGTACTGGAACGGTTCGCCACGCCGGACGAGGCGGGGCGGGCTCTGCTGATGCGGGCCGGGGAGGCCGGGGGACTGACGGCGCGCGGCTGGACCCGGACCCTGCGTCTGGCCCGCACCATCGCCGACCTGAAGGGGTCGACCGGGGTGTTGCGCCGCCACATCGCCGCGGCCCTGATCTATCGCCGCACCACCGTCGGCGCCCAGGACCAGTTCGAACGGCAGCAGGACGTCCGGGCCAGTCTCCCGGCCTGGTAGCCTTCAGCACGCAGTTGAAGCGGCCTTAACGCCTGATCCTGCATGATCCTCCCGAAACGGAGAGCGGCATGACGCGACGGAAGACGGAGCAGGCGGGCGAAACCGGGCAGGCGATCCGCGCGGGCGGCGCCGATCCCTTCCTCCGGCTCATGAGCCACGAGATGCGCACGCCCCTGAACGGCGTCATCGGCATGATCGGCCTCCTGACCCGCACCCGGCTGGACGGGGCGCAGCGCGCCTATGCCGAGGCCGCGCGCGATTCCGCCGAACACCTGCTCGGCCTCGTCAACGACCTGCTCGACTACGCCCGGCTCGAGGCCGGGAAACTGGAATTCGATCCCGCGCCCGTCGAGCTGGAGGGTCTGGTGCGCGGCGTCGCCGAACTGCTCAGCCCCCGCGCCCACGACAAGGGGCTTGAGATTGTCTGGTCGGTCTCGCCCGACGCCCCCGATGTCCTCGCCGACCAGGGCCGTCTGCGTCAGGTCCTCTTCAATCTCGCGGGCAATGCGGTGAAGTTCACCGACGCCGGCGGCGTCCATATCTCGGTTGAACGCGCCGGGGGTTCCGACCATAGGCCGCGGCTGGCCTTCATCATCGACGACACCGGCCCCGGCGTGCCGGTCGAGGCCCGTGCCCGCATCTTCGAGGAGTTCGGCCACGTCGATGCCTCCGACGCCACCCGCCACGGCGGGGCCGGTCTGGGTCTCGCGGTGGTGCAGAAACTGGCCACGGCCATGGGCGGGGTGGTGCGGGTCCAGGATGCGCCGGGCGGCAAGACCGCTGACGGCTCCCGCTTCGTGTTCGAGGCCGCCTTCGCCGTCGCTCCGGGCGCCACACCCCGCGCCCGGCCCCTGACCGATCGGGCGGTCGCCGTCCGCACCCCCGACACTTTCGTCCGCGCCGCCGCAGAGGCCCAGATCACCGCGTCGGGCGGCTCGGTCTGGCCCGCCGGCGATCTGGCGCCCGTCACCCTCGTCGACCACGCCGAAGCTGCCGTATCGGGCCTGTCGCTGGCAGCCTTGCCCGAGGGCGGACGCGGCGTGATTCTGCTGAAGCCGTCGGAACGCGAGTTGATCGCCCGCTACAGGTCGGTCGGTTTCCACGGCTATCTGATCAAACCCCTGCGCCGGGCTTCGCTGGTCGAACGGGTGCTGGCCGCCGCCACGGCTGGAGAAACCGTCGGCGTCCCGCGCGGCCTGCCACCCGAGGACGACCGGGTTGTTCCCATCCGTTTCGCCGGCACCCGCATCCTGCTGGTCGAGGACAATCCGGTCGGCGCTCTCCTCGCCCGCACCCTTCTGCGCCGCGAGGGTTGCGTGGTCGAAACCGCCGCAACGGGGGACGAGGCCCTCGCCGCCATGAAACGGGCCCGCTACGATCTCGTCTTCATGGACATGCGCATGCCCGGCATGGACGGCCCGGCCGCGACCCGGGCCATCCGAGCCGGCGGCGACCGCACCCCTATCGTCGCCCTGACCGCAAACGCCTTCGCCGAAGACCGTCAGGCCTGCCTCGCGGCGGGCATGAATGACCACCTCGTCAAGCCGCTGGAGATGGAGGCCCTGCGCGCTGCCCTGGCCCGCTGGACGAGCGGCGACATCCGCGCCAAGGTCGGCGTCGCATAGGGCGAACCGGCGATCAGATCGGAGACCCTTCGAGACAGAGGCTCCGTTCCATGACCGCTCCCGCCGCGCCCCCCACTGCGCCGACAGAGATCGACCTGAAGCCCAAGGGCCTGGCCGTTCTGAAGGTCGCCTTCCGCGAGCGGCGCACCCTGGCCATGCTGCTGCTGGGCTTCTCCGCCGGCCTGCCGTTCGCCATGCTGATCGGCACGCTGAACGCCTGGCTGACCGAGGAGAAGATCCCGGTCGCCACAATCGGCATCCTCTCCTGGATCGGCCTGTTCGGCGCCTTCCGCTTCCTGTGGTCCCCGGCCGTCAGCTGGACGCCGCCCGGCCTCGGCAAGCGGCTCGGCCGCCGCCGTAGCTGGCTCCTGGTGCTTCAGGTGATCATCGCCATCGCCCTGGGCCTCGTCGCCCTGTCGCATCCGAGCGCACGCGTGCTGGGCCCGCTGGCCCTGGGCGCCGCGCTCGGCGCCTTCGCCTTCGCCACCCAGGATATCGTCATCGACGCCTGGCGGATCGAGGTGGCAGACGAGAAGACGCCCATCGACCTGCTCTCGACCGTCTATCAACTCGGCTATCGCACGGCCGCCCTCGTCGGCGGTGCAGGGTCCTTGCTGATGTCCGTGGTCATCGGCTGGCCCGGCGTCTTTATCACCGCCGCCCTGCTGATGGGGCTTGGCATCATCGGCACCCTGATCGCGCCCGAGCCCGTCCCGTCGTCCCGGACGGCGGTCGCGCGCGAGCGGCGCGGGTCGCCGCGTCTGCGGCTGATCGTGCTGGTCGCCACCCTGGCCGCCTGGGGCTGGGCCGCCTTCATGCTGGTCCGGTTCATGGTCATCGCCCTGACCACCTCGCCAGCGCCGAGCGCCGGGACCTTCACCAGCTCGTGGGGCCCCTGGATCGTGGGGGCCACCGTTGTTCTGCCGGCTGCTCTCGCCGGCGTGATCGTGTGGAAGGGCCGCGCCGCGACCGCCGCCGAGGCCACGGCGGCGCCGAAGCTGGCCGACACTCTCTATGATGCCATCCTGGCCCCGCTGGTCGAGCTGATGGGCCGTCTGGGCTGGGGCGCGGTGATTGTACTGGGACTGATCCTGACCTACCGCATCACCGACGGCGTCTGGGGTCCGTTCGCCTTCCCCTTCTACATGGGGGACACGGGCGGGGCGCTGGGTCACACGGCCGCCGAGGTCGCCCTGGCGTCCAAGACCTTCGGCGTCATCATGACCATCGTCGGCATTGGGCTCGGCGGCTGGGCGTTGCTGGTCATCGGCCGGATGTGGAGCCTGCTGCTCGGCGCCATCCTGTCGGCGGCCACCAACCTCCTGATGATGGACCTGGCGCTCGGCGCCCCAAGCATCGGGCCCTTCATGTCGGCGACCGGCCTCTATTCCGTGTTCGGATCGATCGGCGTGGGCGAGCCCCTGTCACGTCTGATGCTGGCCATCGCGGGCGAGAACATCGCCGGCGGCTTCGCGGGCGCAGCCTTCGTTGCCTATCTGTCGGCCCTGTCGAACAAGACCTTCGGCGCGGTCCAGTTCGCCGTCTTCATCTCTCTGGCCCTGCTCATCGGCACGCTCGGGCGCGGCGCGCTCGGTGAGCTCATCGATGCCCAGGGCTATGCGCCGATGTTCGTCATCGCCGCCTGGATGGGGGTGATCGCCATCGTCTTCGTCCTGATCGAATGGGTCCGGCTGGGGTTCGAGGCCCGCAAGCTGGCCCGGACCGGAGCCTCGACGGTCTGATCAGACCGTCGGCGGCACCGCCGTCATCGACCGTTCGGCCGCGGCGCTCGGGTGCGGCGTGGCGTCCTCGTCCTCGGGCTCGAACTCGACGCTGACGCCCTGCTCGTAGGCGGCGAAGGTGGCGGCGGTGATGATCTCCGAGACCTGGGCGCCGAGCGAGACGATCTGCACCGACTTCTCCAGACCCACCAGCAGCGGACCGATCACTGTCGCCCCGCCCAGGGCCTGGATGAGCTGGGTCGAGATGGCGGCCGAATGCAGGGCCGGCATGACCAGCACATTGGCCTCGCGGCTCAACCGCATGAACGGATAGTTGGTCCGCAGGTCCGGATCGAGCGCCAGTTCCGGCGGCATCTCACCCTCGTACTCGAAATCGACACCCTTGTTGTCGAGGATGCGGATGGCCTCTCGCACCTTCTCGCCGCGCTCTCCGGGCGGGTTGCCGAAGGTGGAATAGCTCAGGAAGGCCACGCGCGGCATGCGACCCAGTTTTTTCACCGTCGCGGCGGCCTGGATGGCGATATCGGCCAGTTCCTCGGCCGAGGGCAGTTCGTGGATGGAGGTGTCGGCGACGAAGATGGTGCGGCCCTTGGCCAGGACGATCGACAGGCCTATCAGGCTGTCGCCCTCGACGTCCAGCACGCGCCGGACCTCCTTCAGCACCATGTTGAAGTTGCGGGTCGTGCCCGTGACCATAGCGTCCGCCTGGCCGCGCGCCAGCATGGCGGCTGCGAAATAGTTGCGGTCCTGGTTAATCATGCGCTGCACGTCGCGGCGCAGGTAACCGCGTCGTTGCAGCTTTTCGTACAGGAAGTCGGTGTACTCGACGTTGCGCTCCGAAACCCGGGCGTTGACGATCTCGATACCCATGGCGTCGAAGTCGAGGCCCGCCTCGGCGGCGTTCCTGCGGACCAGATCCTCGCGCCCGATCAGGATCGGAGTACCAAGCTCGGCCTGTTTGAAGGCCCAGGCGGCGCGGATGACGGTCGATTCCTCGCCCTCGGCGAATACCACGCGCTTGTTCGGCGCGGCGCGCACGGCGGACGAGATCTTTTGCATCAGGGCGGCGGACGGATCGACCCGTCCGCGCAGCCGGGCGCGATAGTCGTCCATGTCGTCGATGCTGACGCGCGAGACGCCGGTGTCCATCGCCGCCTGAGCGACGAAGGGCGGGATGTACCAGATCAGGCGCGGATCGAACGGCGTCGGGATGATGTAGTCGGGGCCGAACTTCAGCTTGCGACCGCGATAGGCCACGGCCACCTCGTCCGGCACGTCCTCGCGCGCCAGTTGGGCCAGGGCGTGGGCGCAGGCGATCTTCATCTCGTGATTGATGCGTCGGGCCCGGACGTCCAGGGCGCCGCGGAACAGATAGGGGAAGGCCAGGACGTTGTTGACCTGGTTCACATAGTCCGAGCGGCCGGTGGCGATGATGGCGTCCTTGCGCACGGCCAGCACTTCTTCAGGAGTGATCTCCGGATCCGGGTTGGCCATGGCGAAGATGATCGGGCGCGGGGCCATGGAGGCGACCATCTCGGGCGTGATCGCGCCCTTGGCCGACAGGCCCAGGACGACGTCGGCTCCCCGCATGGCTTCGGCCAGGGTGCGTTTGTCGGTGTCGATGGCGTGCACCGACTTCCACTGGTCCATGCCCTCGGTACGGCCGCGATAGATGACGCCGTGCAGGTCGACGACGGTGGCGTTCTCGGGCTTGACGCCCAGCGACTTCATCAGGCTCAGCGACGACAGTCCGGCTGCGCCCGCACCGACCAGGACCATCTTCACGTCCTCGAACTTGCGCCCGGTGACGTGGCAGGCGTTGATCAGGCCGGCGGTGGAGATGATGGCTGTGCCGTGCTGGTCGTCATGGAAGACGGGGATGTCCAGCAGGTCCTGCAGCTCGCTCTCGATGACGAAGCATTCCGGGGACTTGATGTCCTCCAGGTTGATGCCGCCCCAGCTGTCGCCGATGTTCTTGACGACGGTGATGAACTCGTCGGGATCGGTGGCCTTCACCTCGATGTCGAAGCTGTCGACGTCGGCGAAGCGTTTGAACAGGACAGCCTTGCCCTCCATCACCGGCTTGGACGCCAGGTGGCCGAGGTTTCCCATGCCCAGGATGGCCGTGCCGTTCGAAATGACGGCGACCAGATTGCCCTTTGAGGTGTAGTCGTAGGCCTTGTCCGGATCCTCGGCGATGGCGCGCACCGGCACGGCGACGCCGGGCGAATAGGCCAGGGACAGGTCGCGCTGGGTCGCCATGGGCTTGGTCGGTGCCATGGAGATCTTGCCAGGGTGCGGCAGACGATGGAAATCGAGCGCTTCTTCGTCGGAGAAGGTCTGCTTGTCGGTCTGGTCGGGCATTTGGGTCTCTGACGGTTGGGCCCGTCCGGTCTAGCGGCGCCCTTCCCCCGGGACAACCGCCGACGCCCGGGCGGCGAGGATCAGAGGTCCAGGGCGCCCGTGCGCTCGACCTCCACCGGGCCGGTCATGAAGACATGGCCGGTGGCCTCATCCCAGTCGATGACCAGTTCGCCGCCGTCGACGACGACCGTGGCCTTCCTCACCGTCAGCCCGCGCCGCGCGCAGGCGACCAGGGCCGCGCAGGCGCCTGTGCCGCAGGCCCTGGTCAGGCCGGCGCCGCGCTCGAACACCCTCAGGCGGATGCGGTCGGGGGCCAGGACGCTGGCGAACCCGACATTGACCCCCTCCGGGAACAGGGGGTGGTGCTCGATCAGGGAGCCCGCGGCCACAACGAAGTCATCGTCGAGCCGATCGGTGAAGAAGACGACATGCGGGTTGCCCATGGAGACGGCGCCGGGCGTGTGCACAACCGGATCGTCAATGGGCCCGACCTGAAGCTCGATGCCGCGGGTGTCCATTTCCTCGGCCAGGGGAATGTCGCGCCAGTGAAGTCGGGGCGGACCCATGTCGACGGTGATCCGGTCTCCATCCGGGCCCTTGCCTGCACGCCTCGCCACGGTCTTTCCGCCCAGGGTGTCGATGGTGACCTCGTCCGAGCCGTTGGCCTGCATCAGCATCCAGCCGACGCAGCGCAGGGCGTTGCCGCAGGTCTCGACCGTGCCGCCGTCGGCGTTCCACACCCGCATGAAGGCGTCGGCCGTGTCCGAAGGCTCGATGGCGATCAGCTGGTCGAAGCCCTCGCCGGTCTTGCGATCGCCGAGCGCGCGCACGGCGTCGGGGCCCGGCGTGAAGGGCCGGTCCAGCGCATTGACGACGACGAAGTCGTTGCCGGCGCCGTTCATCTTGACGAAGGGTCTGGAGGGCGCGCCGCTCATGGACGCCATATAGACACGTCGGACGAAGGCCCCAAGGTCGCAGTCACGCAACGCCCCCGGCCGCGACTCGTTAGTCTCTTCTCTGAAACGGACGACGAGGCCTTACCAATGAATCTTCCCAATGGCGCGATGGTGGCAGTGGTGGACGGCGAGAAGCTGGTCCTGTTCAAGAACACTGGCCACAACGACGTCGCCCTGACCGCCCTGTCGAACCCGGAAATCGAGGAGCGGGCCTCGGGCTCGGCCGGTCGCGGCTCCAGCGAGGCCAATCCGGACAACGACACCCAGGCCGAGGACGGTTTCGCCATGGGCGTGGCCGAGGTGCTCAACAAATGGGCCCTGGGCGGCAAGTTCGACAAGCTTCTGGTGATCGCGGCGCCCAAGACCCTGGGCGAGTTGCGCAAGCATTGGCACAAGGAACTGTCTTCGCGCCTCGTCGGCGAGATCGCCAAGGATCTGACCGGACACTCCACCGACCAGATCGCCGCTGCGATCGAGAAGGCCTGATCGTCTGCGCCACGGTCCGGCCTGCAGGCTGGACCGTGGCGTTCGGACGACAGCGTGGCTAGAGGGATGCCCATGACAGCCACCGACCGGCTCCCGCATCGCGGCCTCCGCATCCGGGCACGCCTCCGCGCCCTCTACCACGGAGCCTCCAGGACGGCGGTTAGATTCAGACTGGCCGTGCTTGCGATCGACCTGATCATCGTCGCCTTCTTCATCGCCGCGCCGTTGCTCAGGCATGTCGGCCTGGCCTTCTACGTCGTGGACTACCTGGTGGCGGCCATCCTCGCGTGCGACCTCGCCGCGCGGGCGCTGGCCTATTCCAACATCAGGGACTGGCTGAAGCGACCCATCGTCTGGGTGGATCTGTTTATCCTGGCGACCCTGCTGTTTCCGGCGTGGCTGTTCAACCTTGGTTTCCTGCGGGTTATCCGGCTGTGGACCCTGGTCAGCTCCGACTTCTTCTGGCGCACCGTCGGCCGCAAATACGATGACACCCGGGTCGAGGACACCACCAAGGCTGTCGTCGCCCTGGTCACCTTCGTCTTCGTCGCTACGGGCTTCGTCTACACCGGCTTCATGGGCCGCTATGAAGGCATCAGCGGCTGGGTCGACGCCCTGTATTTCACGGTCACCAGCCTGACGACCACGGGCTACGGCGATATCCTGCTGCCGGGCATCTGGGGGCGGCTCGTGTCGATCGTCATCATGCTGGTCGGCGTCACCCTGTTTGTGCGACTGGGCCAAACCCTGCTCCGGCCGCACAAGGTCCGCTATCCGTGCGAGAAGTGCGGCCTTCAGGTCCATGACCCCGACGCCGTCCACTGCAAGGCCTGCGGCAACCTTCTTTGCATACCCGACGAGGGCGCCGTCTGATTCGCCAGGGTCGGTCCCACGTGACAAAACGGTAAGGTTCTCCGCCTTGCCGCCCGCCCCCTCTCGACTAAGGTGCGCCATCCTTATTTCGGAGCGCCCCTGCATGCGTCGTTCGCTGAGCCTCACGGCCGCCCTCCTCGCCTCCTCCATTCTTGGAACTTCCGCCCTGGCCCAGACCCACACCCCGCCCAACCCGCCGCTGGTCGAGGGGGGCTTCGCCACCACCGATGCAACCGATCCTTATCTCTGGCTGGAAGATGTCGACGGCGCCCGCGCCATGGCATGGGTCGAGGAGCACAACACCCGCTCGCTTGGCGTGCTCCAGGGCGATCCGCGCTACGAAGGCCTGCACGAACAGGCCCTGGCCCTGGTCCAGGCCCGCGACCGCATTCCGTCACCGGGCTTCACCCATGACGGCCAAATCGACAATTTCTGGCAGGACGCGACGCATGTGCGCGGCATCTGGCGGCGCACGACGATCGCCAGCTATCGCACCGATGCACCGCAGTGGGAGACGATCCTAGACCTCGACGCCCTGTCGGCGGCCGAGGGCAAGAACTGGGTCTACAAGGGCTCGTCCTGCCTGCCGCCTCAAGAGCGGCTGTGCCTGATCTCCCTGTCCGACGGCGGCAAGGACGCCGTCGTCGTCCGCGAGTTCGACTCCGAGAGCCGCACCTTCGTCGACGGCGGCTTCGAACTGCCGGAATCCAAGGGCGGCGTGACCTGGGTCGACGCCGATACCCTGCTGATCGCCCGCGACTTCGGCCCCGGCACCATGACCTCCTCTGGCTATCCGATGATCGTCAAACGGCTGAAGCGCGGCCAGACCATCGATCAGGCGGAAACCCTCTTCACCGGCCAGCCCTCGGATGTTTCGGTCGGCGGCGGCGCCTTGCGAAACGCCGACGGCGTGATCCAGGCGGTGATCATCAATCGCGGCGTGAACTTCTACGAGAGCGAGACCCATCTGCTGAACGCGGACGGGACCACGACCCGGCTGCAACTGCCCGCCAAGTCCGACATCGACGCCTTGGTCCAGGGCCAGTTGGTCGTGACAATCAAGGAAGACTGGACCGCGCCGTCCGGGCAGGCCTTCAAGACCGGTGATGTCGTCGCCTGGAACCTCGACGCCTGGCTGGCCGATCAGGCCGCGCCGGCCCAGCTGCTCATCCGCCCTGGCGCGCGCGAGTCGGTCGAATCCGTCACCGCCACCCGCAACAAGCTGGTCGTGGCCCTGTACGAAAATGTGCGCGGCGCCGCCTATGTCTACACGCCTAACCCGTCCGGCCAATGGTCGCGCTCCCGTCTCGACCTGCCCGCCAACTCGACCGTCGGTCTGGGCTCGGCCTCGGAACAGGACGACCGCATCTTCGTCAGCGTCGCCGGCTACCTGAGCCCCTCGACCCTGTCGCTGGTTGACGCGGCGACCGGCGAGATGGCCCAGGTCAAGTCGATCCCGGCCAAGTTCGACGCCTCGGGCATGACTGTGGAACAGTTCGAGGCCCGCTCGGCCGACGGCACGATGATCCCCTATTTCGTGGTGCATAAGACAGACATGGCGCTCGACGGCTCCAACCCGACGCTGCTGTACGGCTACGGCGGCTTCCAGGTGTCGCAACTGCCCGGCTATTCGCCCACAGTCGGCAAGCTGTGGCTGGAGCGGGGCGGCGTCTATGTCGTCGCCAATGTCCGTGGCGGCGGCGAGTTCGGCCCCAACTGGCACGAGGCGGCCCTGCAGCAGAACCGCCAGCGCGCCCACGAGGACTTCCAGGCCGTGGCCATGGACCTCGAGGCCCGCAACATCACCTCACAGCCGCGCCTCGGCATCATGGGCGGATCGCAGGGCGGGCTGTTCATGGGGGCTATGCTGACCCAGCGCCCGGACCTGATCAACGCGGCGGTCATCCAGGTGCCCCTGTTCGACATGTTCCGCTTCCACCGCCTGCTCGCTGGCGCCTCGTGGCGGGCGGAATACGGCGACCCCGACATCCCGGAACAACGCGCCTGGATCGGCGAATACTCGCCCTACCAGAACCTGCGCGCGGGCCAGCCCTACCCGGAGGTCTTCATCCACACCTCGACCAAGGACGACCGCGTCCACCCGGGCCACGCCCGCAAGGCGGCGGCGCGTCTGGAGGAGCTGGGCTATCCGGTCCTATTCTACGAGAACACCGACGGCGGTCACGCGGCGGGCGCCAACCTGCGCGAAACGGCCCGCCGCATCGCGCTGGAATACACCTACCTGTCGCGCCGCCTGATGGACGCGCCGGCGGAGGACTAGGTTTCGGCATCCGCTCATCCCCGCGAAAGCGGGGACCCCGTGCTTTCGCGAATCAAGGTCGTTCCCATGTTGCGTTCTCTCCTATTCGGCGTCGCCGCCATCGCCATCTCGGCCCCCGCCCTAGCCCAGACGCCACCGCCCCATTTCCCCGCCGACCTGTCGCCGGCCGGCGTGCGCGCCGCCGACGATCATCTGGCGCTGGAGGAGGTCGAGGGGACCGAGGCCATGGCCTTCGTCCGGGCCGAGAACGAGCGGTCACTGGCCGCCCTGACCGGTGACCGGCGCTACGAGACCTTCCGCGCCGAGGCCTTTGACATCCTGTCGTCGACCGCCCGGATTCCGGGGCCGAGCTTCCTCGGCGACGGCATCGGCAATTTCTGGCAGGATGCGACCAATCCCAAGGGTCTATGGCGGCGCACGACGCTGGACAGCTACGGCGCCGAAACACCCGAATGGGAGACCCTGATCGACGTCGACGCCCTGTCCCGCGCCGAGGGCAAGGACTGGGTGTGGAAGGGCGCGCGCTGCCTGGCTCCGGACGAGACCCGTTGCCTCGTTTCTCTCTCGGAGGGTGGCAAGGACGCCGTGGTAGTGCGTGAGTTCGACACCACGACCAAGGCCTTCGTCGAGGACGGCTTCATCCTGCCGGAGGGCAAGCACCGGCTCGAATGGTTCGATATCGACACGCTTCTGGTCGCCACCGATTTTGGCCCCCAGAACGGCCAGCCCACCCTGACCGAGAGCGGCTATCCCTTCATCGTCAAGCGCCTGAAGCGCGGCCAGACCCTGGCCGAGGGAATCGAGATTTATCGCGGCGACATCTCCGACGGCGGCTATGGCGTCAGCCCCGGCGTCTATCGAAATGGCGCGGGCGAGGTTCTGGCCACCATCATCTCCCGCCCGCTCGACACCTATCGCGCAGAGACCTGGCGGCTGAACGGCGGCGTCGCCATCCGCCTGAATTTGCCGGAACGCGTCGCCATCCACGGAGTCCAGAACGGCCGACTGATCGTCGGGCTGGACGAGGCATGGGATCGCGGCGGCTTCCCCGTCCCCGAGGGAACGTTGCTGTCCCTGTCGCTCGACGACCTGGCCCAACCGACCATGCCGCAGCCGTCGCCCGACGGCGATACCGAGACCATCTTCAAGCCGACCGCCCGCCAGTCGGTGCAGGATGTCGCCGTCCTGGAGAACGGTCTGGTGGTCGGCGTCTCCGACAACGTCGTGGGCACGCTGCGCCGGTTCGCCTTCGGTCAGGGCGGCCGCGCGGCCTGGAGCTCGAGCCCGATCGCCGCGCCCGCCAACAGCGCGGTCGGCATCGGCGACGTGTCGCGCGGTTCGGGCCGGATGTTCGTCTCGACCCAGGGCTTCCTGACGCCGCCCACCCTCAGCCTGCTGGCGGCGAATGCCGACGAACTGACGACGCTCAAGTCCGGCCCGGCCATGTTCGACGCCTCCACCCACGTGGTCGAGCAGTTCGAGGCGACATCTACGGACGGAACGAAAATCCCCTACTTCCTCGTCCGGGCGACAAACGCCCCGATGGACGGCTCCACCCCGACCATCATGTTCGGCTACGGCGGCTTCCAGGTCTCCTTCCCGCCCGCCTACAAGCCGGAGCTGGGCAAGCTGTGGCTCGAGAACGGCGGCGCCTATGTGGTGGCCAATATCCGCGGCGGCGGCGAGTTCGGTCCGGCCTGGCATCAGGCGGCCCTGCGCGAGAACCGCCAGCGCGCCTTCGACGATTTCGCCGCCGTGGCTCGCGATCTGGAGACGCGCGGGGCGACCTCACCGCGCCGCCTCGGCATCTACGGCCGTTCGAACGGCGGGGTCCTGACCTCGGTCTCGATCACCCAGCATCCAGAACTCTACAACGCCGCCGTGATCGAGAGCCCCCTGATCGACATGCTGCGCTATCAGGACCTGCCGGCCGGCGCGTCGTGGATCGGCGAATACGGCGACCCGCGCATCCCCGGCGACGCCGCCTTCATCAGCCAGTATTCGGCCTACCAGCAACTGCGTCCAGAGGCGGAGTATCCGCGCCTCTACATTACCACCAACACCCGCGACGACCGCGTTCACCCCGGGCATGCGCGTAAATTCGCCGCCCGCCTGGGCGACCAGGGCCACGACCACCTCTATTACGAGGAGACCTCGGGCGGTCACTCCAACGACGCCGACCCGGTCGCCAACGCGCGGCGGTGGGCGCGCCACTATGTCTATCTCAGCCAGCAGTTGATGGACTGACACACGCTGTCTCCTCCCTGCGCCAAAGGCGCGGGGACGTGGCTCGTAGCGAAGCGAAGAGACGGAGGGGTTCTTTCCGCGCGCACCAAGAACCCCTCCGTCTGCTCGCGAAGAGCTCGCATCCACCTCTCCATGCGCAAGCGCGCACAGGGAGGAGCCACTCCCTTCACGCGATTATGAGGCGCGCGCGCGCGCCGCTCCCGCTAGGACTCCAGCCCATGAAGGCAAGGGGCATCATCGTCGCGGGCGTCGCCGCCCTGGGTCTGCTCGGCGCGGTTGGTTCGACCGCCCAGCCGGCGGGCGCGCGTCCCGTTCGCCTGTCGGAGACGACCGCCGAGCCGGTGGTGATTGAGTTGTTCACCGCCCAGGGCTGTTCCGGCTGTCCCGCCGCCAACCAGGTGGTCGAGGGTCTGGCCGAGGAGCCGGGCGTCATCGCCCTGACCTATGCCGTCGACTACTGGGACTACCTCGGCTGGCCGGACACCTTCGCCAAGCCCGAGTTCGCCCAGCGCCAGCGCGCCTATCAGGCCGCCATGCGTTTGAGGAACGTCTATACGCCCCAGATCGTGATCGACGGGCGTCGACAGGTCTCGGGCGCGCAAGGGGAGGCGATCCAGATCGCCGTCAACGAAGAAGCCGCCCGGCGCAACTTCCCGCCGCAGGTCCAGTTCCGCGAGAGCGGCGACGCGGTCGGGGTCGGCTCGGGCCGCGCGCCCTCCGGCGGCGCCGACGTCTGGGCTGTCGTCTATCGTCCCGGACTGCAGACCGTGACTGTGGCCGGGGGCGACAACCGGGGCCGCGACGTCCGGCACATCAATGTCGTCCAGAGCCTGACCCGGCTCGGCGACTGGACCGGTCGTCCGATCCTGCTCGTCCTGCCCGAGGCCGTCGATCCCCAGGACAAGGTTGTCGTGATGGTTCAGTCGCGCGCCGATCGCCGGATTCTCAGCGCCGCCGCGCGTTGACGCCTTCCGTTTTCCGCGACAGCCAAACCCTTGGCGCCCCTATCAGTTTCGGTCACTGTCCGCCGTGAAACGTTCGTCGCTATTGACGATCCGTCGCCATCCGATGGCGGTGCTCTGGGGGAGCGAAGATGATTGAGCGCGCGAGTCGGGTCGTCGGGGGACGCACCCCTATCGCCGCCGCGCTCGCCATCGTCGCAGCCGTCGCGGCCATGGCCCTGACGGCGGCGCCGGCCGGGTCGCAAAGCCGTCCGGCGCCAACTCCCAACCCCGATCTCGAGGCCCGCGCCATCACCCGGATGGTCACTGCCGCCGAAGTGGCCGACTGGGCGCGTGAACGGCGCGACGCCCCGGCCATGATCGTTGCGGCTCGTATGCTGGGCGACATCCCGACCCGACGCGAGAACGGCGACGAACCCTTCCTGACCCATGCCGCCCTGTTGAACGAGGCCGAGACCTTCGCCGGGGGCGACCGCTTCCTGCTGGACCAGATTTCGCGCGAACGGTCGCCGGACAAGGGTGTGCGCGCCTCGCCTTTCGGCGCCGGTCCGATCGTTGTGGTGCGCCGCCTGCGCGCGCGCGAGACCTATAGTTTCACCATCGAGGCGCGTCGCAACGAAGTGCTCCGGGTGGCCGCCATCGGCGACGGCGACACCAATATCGACCTCGCGCTGCGGGACCAGAACGGCGCCGTTGTCTGCTCCGACGGTTCACTCGACCACTACCCGGTCTGCACCGTCGCCCGCCCGCAGGCCGGCCCGATCCGCATCGAGATCGTCAACCGCGGCGAGGTCTGGTCGCGGGTGCAGATCTTGACGAACTGATCAACCGGCCTCCTCCCCGCGCGCCCTTGCGCATGGGGATGCGGATGCCAGCCCTTGCGAGCAGACGAAGGGGTTCTTCGTGCACGCGGAAAGACCCCCTCCGTCTCCCCGCTCCGGGCCACCTCCGCGTTCGCCAAGCGGCGAACAGGAGGAGACCTGATTTAAGCCCCCGCCTTCACAGCGAAGCCCCACGCGGCCCTGGCCAGCGGGACCACCTGTTTCGCCGTCTCGATGGCATGGGCCGAGGCCGCCGTCCCGTCGCGCACCCGCCCGGCGATGCCCTGACAGATCGCCGCCAGCCGGAACAGGTTGTAGGCCATCAGCCAGTCGAGGTTCTCCGGCGGCCGCAGCCCGCTGCGCGCCACATAGCGTTCGATCGTCTCCTCGACCGTAGGAATGCCCAGCGCCGGCAGGTCCAGCCCCGCCAGGCCGTTACGCACCGTCGGTGGCAAGACCCAGCCGATCAGCAGATATGAGAAGTCTGCCATCGGGTCGCCGAGCGTCGACAGTTCCCAGTCCAGCACCGCCCGCACTTCGGCGGCGTCCGATGCCATCATCAGATTGTCGAGGCGGAAGTCGCCGTGGACGATCCGCGCCGGTCCCTCGGCCGGCAGACCCTGTGGGAGCCAGTCGATCAGCCGGTCCATCTCCGGGATCGGATCGATCTCGGAGGCGCGGTACTGTTTGGTCCAGCGCCCGACCTGACGCGCGAAATAGTTGCCCGGCTTGCCGTAGTCGGCGAGCCCGATCGCGGCGGGATCGAATTTGTGCAAGTCGGCGAGCGCGTCGGTCTGGGCCTCGAAGATGGCGCGACGTTCGGCCGGCTCCATCCCCGGCAGCTTCAGGTCCCACAGCACCCGGCCCTCGACCTTGTCCATGACGTAGAACATCGATCCGATCACGACATCATCCGTGCACAGAGCATAGGGCCGCGCGACCGGATAGCCCTGCTTGTACAGAGCCGAGGTCACCGCGAACTCCCGATCCACGGCATGGGCCGAGGGCAGCAGCACGCCGGGTGGCTTGCGACGCAGCACATAGGCCGCGCCCTGCGTGCTTAGCTCATAGGTCGGGTTGGACTGGCCGCCCTTGAACTGGCGGATCGTCAGGGGCCCGGAATAGCCCTGGACGTTGGCGGCCATCCAGGTGTCCAGCGCGGCCTCGTCAAGTCGGTAGCGAGGGTCGACATCCCGTGTTCCGGAAAAGGCGGCCTGGGGATCTGTGGAACTGTCGGTCATTGCGTGGCGACAATGGCGGCCTTGACCGCGCGATGCCAGCCCCCCAGCAGCGCTTCACGCCGTTCCGCCGACATCCGCGATTTCCACACGGCCGGCGCCTCCTCGTTGCGGGGCTCCAGATCGTCGATCAGCCCGACGCCGAGCGCCGCCAGTCTTGCAGCGCCCAGCGCCGTCATCTCCTGAAACGCCGGGCGCTCGACTGTGACCTCGCAGATGTCGGCCACGAACTGCATGGCGAAGGCGTTGGCCGTAACCCCGCCGTCGACCTTCAGCACGCTGAATCTCGGTGCGCCGTCCTTCGCCAGTGCGTCCAGCAGGTCGCGCGTCTGATAGGCCAGGGCCTCCAGCGCCGCCCGCACGAAATGCGCCGGCTTCGTATCCCGCGTCAGGCCGATCACCGCGCCGCGCGCATCCGGCTCCCACCACGGCGCCCCCAGGCCGGTGAATCCGGGAACCAGATAGACCCCGCCATTGTCCTCAAGTCCCTGGGCCACCGCCTCGGACTGGCGGCTGTCGGAGATCATCCCGACCCCGTCCCTGAGCCACTGGATCGCCGACCCGGCCGAGAAGATCGACCCCTCCAGCGCCCAGGCGACCGTCTCCCCGACCTGGTAGCCGAGCGTGCCCAGCAGCCGGCTCGACGAGGCCCCCGGCTCGGCGCCGACATTGGCGACCAGGAAGGCGCCGGTGCCGTAGGTGATCTTTGCATCGCCGGGCTTCAGCGCCCCATGCCCGACCAGGGCCGCCTGCTGGTCCCCCGCAGAGCCGGCGATCGGCAGGGCGCGCCCGAACAGGCCGGGATCGGTCTCGCCCAAGACCTCGGCGCAGCCGACGATCCGGGGCAGGGCGACTTTCGGAACCTGGAACAGTTCGCACAGGTCGTCGCGCCACTCGCGCGTCCTGAGGTCCATCAAGGAGGTGCGGCTGGCGTTGGTCGCATCGGTGACGTGGCGCGCGCCGTTCGTCAGCTTCCAGACCAGCCAACTGTCGATCGTCCCCAGCTTGACCTCGCGCTTTGCGGCCCGCTCCCGCGCCCCCGGCACGGCGTCCAGCAGCCAGGCGAACTTGGTCGCCGAGAAATAGGGATCGAGGATCAGGCCGGTCGCCGCCTGGACCATGGCCTCATGCCCCTCGGCCGCCATGCGCGCCGAGACGTCCGCCGTCCTTCGGTCCTGCCAGACGATGGCCCTGTGCAGCGGCTCGCCGGTTGCGGCGTCCCACAGCACCGCGGTCTCCCTCTGGTTGGTGATGCCGATGGCCGCGAACCGGCCGACACCACCGGCCTTCTTGATGACCTCGCGGCAGGTCTGCAGCGTCGCGGCCCAGATCTCGGCGGCGTCGTGCTCGACCCAGCCCGAGCGGGGGAAATGCTGTTCCAGCTCGATCTGGCTGACGGCGACCGGATGAAGCCCCTTGTCCTCCCGCAACTCGAAGGCGATGGCCCGGGTCGAGGTCGTGCCCTGATCGATGGCGAGGATGCAGATGGTCATGGTTCTAAGCGTTTCCCTCGTTTTCGCCACCTTACCCGGACGAACCGGATCGGGTTAAGTGCCTCGCATGTCCGACCGCACCGCTTCCTACGAAGGCGTCCTCGACGCCGCCCGCCAGATCGCCCCGGAGGCGGTCCGCACCCCCCTGATCGAGAGCGCCGCCCTCAACGAACGGATGGGCGGCCGCGTCCTGCTCAAGGCCGAGACGATGCAGGTCGCCGGCGCCTTCAAGTTCCGGGGCGCCTACAACCGGATCAGCCGCTTCAGCGCCGCCGAACTGGCCGCAGGCGTCGTCGCTTTCTCCTCCGGCAACCATGCACAGGGCGTGGCGGCGGCGGCGAGGCTCATGGGAACCAGAGCGGTCATCGTCATGCCGGCCGACAGCCCCGCCATAAAGATCGCCGGGGTGAAGTCCTTCGGCGGCGAGGTCCGCCTCTATGATCGATGGACCGAGAGCCGCGAGGAGATCGGCGCCCAGGTCGCCAGGGAGCGCGGCTCCGTCCTCGTCCCCCCGTTTGACGACCCCTATGTGATCGAAGGCCAGGGCACGACGGCGCTGGAACTGCTGGACCAGGCCGAGGGCCCGATCGACCAGCTGCTGTGCTGCTGCTCCGGCGGCGGACTGATGGCCGGCATCAATTTGGTCATGGAGGCCCGCAGTCCGCAGACGAAGACCTGGGCCGTAGAGCCCGAGGCCTATGACGACACCGCCCGCTCGCTGGCCGCCGGTGAACGGACGGGCCACCCGCAGGGCCCGCCCTCGATCTGCGATTCGCTCCAGACCCCCTTCCCCGGCGTCCTGACCTTCCCGATCAACCAGCGAGTCCTCTCCGGCGTCCTGACGATCAGCGACATGGAGGCGGCCGAGGCCGTCGCCTACGCCTTCCGCGCCCTCAAGCTGGTGGTCGAACCCGGCGGCGCCGCGGCCCTCGCCGCCGTCCTCGCCGGCAAGATCGAGACGAAGGGACGGACCACCGCCGTCATTCTTTCCGGGGGCAATATCGACCCCGGCCTGTTTGCCGATATCATCGAAGGCCGGTTCGTTCCGGCCGCTCAAGGAGCCGCCGCATGACCAAACCCTCTGACCTCCAGTCGCTGATCGGCACGGAGATCGGCGTCTCGAAATGGATCCTCGTCGACCAGGCCCGCATCGACGCCTTCGCCGAGATCACCGAGGATCGCCAGTTCATCCACATCGACCCGGTCGCCGCCAAACAGACCCCTTTCGGCGGCACGATCGCCCACGGCTTCCTGACCCTCAGCCTCGCCTCGGCCATGTCCTATGATGCGGTCAAGCCGCTGGACGGCGTGGTGATGGGCGTCAACTACGGCTTCGACAAACTCCGCTTCCTCGCCCCCGTCCCTGCCGGCTCCAGAATCCGCGGACGCTTCAAGCTGCTCTCGGCCGAGGACAAGGGCGCCAATGGGGGCGTCACCCGCTGGCTGCTGAAGCACGAACTGACCGTCGAGATCGAAGGCGCCGACAAGCCCGCCCTGATCGCCGAATGGTTGGGAATGCAGATGGTCGGCGGCTAGCCCACCGTCTGCGCCGTCTTGCCCGACGACACGACGACCAGTTTCCGGTTCACGAACTCCTTGATGCCGACGTCGCCCAGTTCGCGGCCGTAGCCTGAGCGTTTGACGCCGCCGAACGGCAGTTCGGGCATGCTGGTCGTGGCGGTGTTGATGAACACCATCCCGGTCTCGATCCGGGTCGCCAGGGCGCGCGCCCGGTCGGTGTCGCCCGCGAAGATCGAGCCGCCGAGGCCATAGCGGGAATCGTTGGCGAGGCGCACGATGTCATCGTCGTCCTTGGCCACATGGACCATGGCGACCGGGCCGAAGAACTCCTGGAAATAGGCGGGGTTGTCGCGGTCGATGTCGGTCAGGATGGTGGGCTCGAAGAAGAAGCCCGTCCGCTCGGGCCGCTTGCCGCCGATGACCACCGTGGCCCCGGCTGCGACCGCCGCGTCCACCTGTTTCGTCAGCCCCTCCAGCGCGTCCCCGGACGACAGCGGGCCCAGGGTCGTCGTGGCGTCCAGCGGATCGCCCAGCACGGCCGCGGCCATGTTCGCCTTGAAGGCCGCCAGGAAGGCGTCGGCGATCTTTTCGTGCAGGATGAACCGCTTGGCGGCGGTGCAGACCTGGCCTGCGTTGGCCAGTCGCGCCTGGGTCCCGACCTCGGCCGCAGCCTGGATGTCGGCGTCGTCCAGCACCACGAAGACGTCGGCCCCGCCCAGTTCCAGCGTCGACTTCTTCAGCTTCTCGGAGGCTCTGGACGCCACCTTGCTGCCGGCCTCCTCGGATCCGGTCAGGGCGACGCCCTGGATCCGATCGTCGCCGATCAGCTCGGCCACCGTGTCTGAGGAGACATAGAGGTTGGTGACCGCCCCCTCCGGCGCGCCCGCGTCCCGGACCAGCTGTTCGAACAGTTCGGCGCAGTGGGGCACGATGCCGGCGTGCTTGAACATCACCGGATTACCGACCGCGATGGCCGGGGCTATGACGCGGATCAGCTGATAGACCGGGAAGTTCCACGGCTCGACGGCCAGCAGCACCCCGATCGGGTGGTGCTGGACCCAGGCCTCGCCGAGGTCGCTCTCGACCCATTCGGGTTTCAGGAATTCCGCGGCGTTTGCAGCGTAATAGGCCGCGATCCCGGCGCACAGTTCAATCTCGCCGGCTCCCTGTCCGACCAGCTTGCCCATCTCGGTCGCCATGGCCTGGGCCAGGACGTCGGACCGCTCCGTCAGCAGCGCCGACATTCGCGACAGGACCTTCAGCCGAGGCGCGATGTCGCCTTGCGACCAGTCCGAACGGAACAGGGCGTCGGCCGTGGCCAGCGCCGCCTCGACCTGGGCATCGGTGTGCTCGGGATAGTCCTTGCCCCGCTCTTCGGTGAAGGGGTTCAGGGTTCTGTAGGCCATGGGGAGGGTTTTCTGTGTCGCGGAGACAATCCCAACGTCGCCCGGCCAACAGGGTTCAGATCATCCGCGACAGCGTGGCTCACGAAACCGGCAAGGCCCTCAGCCGAACGCCGCCAGCCGCTGGTCCAGCGTCGCCCGCACCGCCGGCCATTCCTCTGCCAGGATGGAGAAGATCACCGAGCTCCGCACCCGCCCGGTCCAGGTGATCTTGTCGTTGCGCATGACGCCCTCGCGAACCGCGCCGAGTTTCGCCATCGCCGCCTGACTGCGCAGATTGATCTGGTCGACCTGAAACGCCACCCGCTGCACCCCGCAGGCGAAGGCGTGCTCCAGCAACAGCCGCTTGGCCGCCGGGTTCACCACCCCGCCGCGCGCCTCGGGCCGATAGTAGGTCGTGCCGATCTCCACCGAGCGATCGGCCCGCAGGATGTTGATGAAGGTCGACAGGCCGACGACCTCGCCCTCGCGGACCACCGCGAACGGAATCCGCGTCCGGGCCGCCTGCTGGTCCCGCATGGCCTGCCAGCCGCCGTCGAACCGGTCGCCGCCGAGGGAGGTGTAATAGAAGGTCGGCCACAGCTCCGGATCGGCGTCGCAGGCCAGACGCAGCGTCTCCCTGTGCCGATCCTCGAACGGCTCCAGCCGGACGAAGTCGTTCTCCAGAGCCTCCGACCGGAGGATCATCCCCCCAGGCACCTCAGGGCGACCTCGAGGTTCCGCAGGCCGTCTTCGCCCGTCACCGCAGGCGTCTCGCCGGTGCGGATCGCGTGGGCGAAGGCTTCCAGCTCCTTCTTCAGCGGCTCGTTCGGCCAGCTCATCACGCCGCGCGTGGAATAGGAGCCGTCCGGCTGCTGGCCGAAATATTCGGTGACCTGTCGCGTCATCAGGTCGGCCACGACGAACTTGGTCTGCGTCGCGACCTGCAGGGTGCGGGTCTTGTAGGGGGTGACCCAATTGGTGGTGATGTGGGCGATCACCCCGTTCTCCAGCCGGAACTGAAGCAGGGCCGTATCCTCGCGGTCGGCGCGGGTGCGGGCGAGCTGCGGCTGGACCTCGACAATCTCGGAGCCCGTCAGGTGACGGATGATGTCGATGTCGTGCACGGCCAGATCGATGACCACGCCCACCTCGCCCATGCGCGGCGGGAAGGGGCCGACGCGGGTGATCTGGATGGAGATGACGTCCTCGCCCTCGATGGCGCGCTTGACCGCCTCCACCGCCGGGTTAAACCGCTCGACCTGACCGACCATCAGAACCCGGTCGTTGGCCTTGGCGGCGTCGATCATCCGCTGGGCGTCTGCCACGGTCGCGGCGATCGGTTTTTCGACCAGCACATGGACGCCCGATTCGAGCAGGGCGACGCCGAGGTCGGCGTGATGGCGGTTCGGCGTGGCGATGACGGCGGCTTCCAGCCCGCCCGCGACGAACGCTGCGGCTGTGGTCACAGCCTGCGCCCCATAGGCCGAGGCGACGCCCTCGGCGACCACGGCGTCGGGATCGAAGACCAGGGCCAGGTCGATCTCGCGCATCTCGGACAGGACGCGGGCGTGGTTGCGCCCCATGACGCCAGCGCCGGCGACGCCGGTGCGGATCGGCGCGTGCAGATGGGTCGGGTTCATGTGCTTAGCCCTTGTAGCTGGCGACGGCGTCGACGATCCGGTCCTGGGTCGCCTCGTCCAGATCAGCGTGCATCGGCAGGCTGATGACCACCTTCATCCTGGCCTCGGTCACCGGCAATCCCTGAGGGTCGCGCGGGTGCATGTCATAGGCTGGCTGCAGATGCAGCGGGATCGGATAGTAGACCGCCGACGGCACGCCCTGGTCGCGCAGGTGGGCCGCCAGACCGTCACGGTCCGGATGTTCGATCGTGTACTGGGCCCAGTTCGAGACGTTGCCCGCGGGCAGATAAGGCACGGCCGCGACGTGCGGCGCCAGCAGTTCGTTGTAGCGGGCGGCGATCCGCGTGCGCCATTCGATCTCCTGGGGGAAGACCTTCAGCTTCTCGATCAGGACGGCGGCCTGCACTGTATCCAGACGCGAGTTCATCCCGACCCGCATGTTCAGATATTTGGTGTCGTGCTCAAAGGTCCGGCCGACCAGATCCTTGGCCACCGCCTTGCCGTGCACGCGGTAGCTGTCGATCTCCTGGGCCAGATCATCGTCGTCGGTGAGAACCGCGCCGCCGTCGCCGTAGCAACCCAGCGGCTTGGCCGGGAAGAAGCTGGTCGTCGTCACGTCGGCCCATTTCAGGGGGTGGTCGCCGTCGATGGTGCATCCGAATCCCTGGGCCGAATCCGCGATCAGCTTCAGCCCGTGCCGGTCGCAGATCGCCTTGATGGCCGGATAGTCGGCGGGCTGGCCGAACAGGTCGACGGCGATCACCACGCGGGGCCTCAGCCTGCCCTCGGCGATCGTCGCCTCGATGGCCGCCTCCAGGTGGCCGGGGTCGATGTTGTAGGTGCGGGGGTCGATATCGATAAAGACGGGCGTCGCGCCCAGCCACGGCACGACCTCGGCCGTGGCGCAGAAGGTGAAGCTGGGCACAAAGACAGCATCTCCCGGCCGAAGGCCCCAGGCCATCAGCGGCAGCGCCAGGGCCTCGGTCCCGTTGGCGCAGCCCAGCGCATGTTTCGCGCCGCCGAACGCGGCCAGGGCCGTCTCAAACTCGCGCACCGGCGGGCCCATGACATAGGCCCCGCTCTCGACAGCGGCCATCATGGCGGCCTCGATCTTGCCGCCCAGACGGCGGCGCTGGGCCTGCAGGTCGATGAAGGCAATGCTCATGGGGAACCTCTCTCGAAACGGGGCGGCGCAGAACCCGGATCAGGGGTCGACCTTCGAAGGTGGGGCCGTCTAACCCGCCGGGCGCCGCAACGCCAAACACAAGGGGGTCACTTCGCGTTGCGCCTTGCAACGGTCCTGCCTATTCCATGCACCGTCCGAATCCGGAGCCCGCCGCCTTGAACACTGCCCCCACGACCCATCCCGCCGTCTTCCTCGACCGCGACGGTGTCCTGATCACCGACAGCGGCTATCCGCACCTCGAAGAGCATCTGGTCCTGATCCCCGGCGCGGCCGACGCTGTCCGTCGCCTGAACGCCCTCGGCTATCTGGTCGTCATCGTCACCAACCAGTCCGGCGTGGCGCGGGGCCTGTTCAGCTTCGAACAGATGGAGGGGTTCAATGCCCTGCTGGTCCGTCGCCTGGCCGGCAAGGGCGCCCGCATCGGCGCCGTCTATGCCTGCCCGTTCCACAATGAGGCGGAGGATCCCAGGTGGCTCTACCCCGACCATCCGGACCGCAAGCCCAACCCCGGCATGATCCTGCGCGCCATTGCCGACCATGACATCGACCCGGCCCGCTCTTTCCTGATCGGCGACCGTCAGAGTGATCTGGACGCCGCCCGTCGCGCCGGCCTGCCCGGCTTCCTGTTCGAGGGCGGCAATCTCGATCATTTCGTCCGCGACCTGCTCGGCGGGTGATCGCAATTCGCTGGCCTGTTCACCGGGGGATGAAATAAGCTCCGGCCGACGCGGGGGGCGTCCTGGCTTGGGAGTGCGCCGCAATGGCCGAATCGACCCTGTATTCCGAGCGTCGCTGGACCTCGTCCGACGGGCTCAGCCTGTTCGCCCGCGACTATCCGGGCGCGGACGGTCCGGCGAAATTGCCGGTCATCGCCATCCACGGCCTGACGCGCAACTCCGCCGACTTTGACGCCATAGCCGCCTTGATCGCGCGTGGCGGTCGTCGCGTTCTGGCGGTGGATGTGCGCGGGCGCGGCCAGTCCGATCGCGCCACCGACCCGATGACCTACCAGCCGCCGGTCTATGCCAAGGACGTGCTGGGTCTGCTCGAGGCCGCCGGCATCGAGCGGGCCGTCTTCCTCGGCACCTCGATGGGCGGGCTGATCACCATGGCGATCACGGCGCTGAAGAGCCGCGTCGTCGCCGCTGCCATTCTCAACGACATCGGCCCTCAAGTGTCGCCGGAGGGCCTGGCCCGCATCGCCGCCTATTCCGGCCAGCCCGTCGACACCCCGACCTGGGCCGCGGCCGCCGCCTATGCGAAGCGGATCAACGAAGTCGCCCTGCCCCATTACACCGACGCCGACTGGGACGCCTTCGCCCGGCGGGTCTTCAGGGACGGCACCGAGGGTTCGCCGGTCCTCGACTACGACCCCGACATCGCCGTCCCGATCCGCGCGGCCGGGGCCAAGGCCCTGGCCCCGAACCTGTGGCCCTATTTCCGCAAGCTGGCCCGCAAACGCCCGACCCTGCTGATCCGGGGCGGAACCTCCGACCTGCTGGGCGCCGATATCGCGGCGAAGATGCAGAAGGCCGCGCCCGAGATGCGCTACGCCGAGATCCCCGACATCGGCCACGCCCCGATGCTGGACGAACCGGAGTCGAAAGCCGCGATCTTCGAGTTCCTGCGGGACGTTCCGTAGAACGTCTCCTCCCTGTTCGCCTCTTGGCGAATGGGGAGGTGGCGGCGAGCCCTTGGCGAGCTGACGGAGGGGTTCTGAACGGCGGGAACCCCTCCGTCTCTTCGCTTCGCTCCGAGCCACCTCCCCATCCTTCGGATGGGGAGGTGGCGCCCTACGCCTTCCGCACGAACTCCGTTCGCAGCACCAGGCCGCGCACCTTGTCGACATTGGCCTCGATCGCGTCGGTGTCGTCGGTCAGGCGGATGTTCTTGACCAGGGCGCCGCGCTTCAGCGTCACCCCGCCCGATCCCTTGACCTTCAGATCCTTGATCAGGGTCACGCTGTCGCCGTCCAACAGGATGTTGCCGTTGGAGTCTTTGGTGGGGGCTTCGGTCATCCCGGTCCTCTAGGCGTCCGGGACGTTCGCGTCCAACTCATCCAGCCAGACCCGCGCATTCCCGTCCGACGGCGCCCGCCAGTCGCCGCGCGGCGACAGCGACCCGCCCGTCACCACCTTCGGCCCGTTCGGCAGGGCCGATCGTTTGAACTGGCTGGTCTGGAAGAACCGCACGAGGAATTTCCGCAGCCAGAACTTGATCGTGGCCAGATCATAGGCGACCCGGTCGCCATGCGGATGATGCGCCGGCCACTGGCCGCGCGCCGCGTCCCCCCACGCCTGATGGCATAACCAGGCGACCTTCGACGGCGTCATGCCGAAGCGGGTGATGTGGAACAGGAAGAAGTCGTTCAGCGCATAGGGACCGACCGTCCCCTCCGTCGACTGGATCTTCCCGTCCGTCCCCGCCGGCACCAGCTCCGGCGAAATCTCCGTGTCCAGAATGGCATTCAGCACGTCGGCCGCCCCGGTCATGTCGTCCCGCCCCGCGACCCAGCGGATCAGGTGCCGGATCAGGGTCTTCGCTACCCCGCCGTTGACGTTGTAGTGGCTCATATGGTCGCCGACGCCATAGGTGGCCCAGCCGAGCGCCAGTTCCGACAGGTCGCCGGTGCCCAGGACGAAGGCGCGGTTCTGGTTCGCCAGCCGGAACAGATAGTCGGTCCTGAGGCCGGCCTGGACGTTCTCGAAGGTGATGTCGTGGACGGGCTGGCCGTCCGCATAGGGATGTTTGATGTCGGCCAGCATCCGCTCCGCCGCGGGCCGGATGTCGATTTCCTCGCCCGTCACCCCCAGCGCCGTCATCAGGGCCCAGGCGTTGCCCCTGGTCCCGTCCGAGGTCGCGAATCCCGGCAGGGTGTAGGCGAGGATACTGGTCCTTGGCAGTTTCAGCCGATCGAAGGCCCCGCAGGCGACCAGCAGGGCCTGGGTCGAATCGAGCCCGCCCGACACGCCGATGCACAGCCTTTCGGCACCGGTCGCCGTCATCCGCCGCATCAGCCCCTGCACCTGAATGTTGAAGGCCTCGTAGCAGTCCTGGTCGAGCCGCCGGGGATCGTCCGGCACGAAGGGGAAGCGGTCGAGGGAGCGGATCAGCCTGCCCGTCTCCCGCTCCTCCGCCGCCTCGAACGGAATCACCGTCGCCGCCTCGCCCTCGATCCGCGCACAGTCGGCGAAAGTCCCGTTCCTCAGCCGGTCCATGCCGATCCGGTCCACGTCGACATCCGCCACGGTCAGGTGAGCCGTCATCGCGAACCGCTGCCCTTCGGCCAATTTCGCGCCCAGTTCGTGGATCGTCGCCTGTCCGTCCCAGGCCAGGTCGGTGGTGCTTTCGCCCCAGCCCGAGGCGGCGAAGGCATAGGCCGACAGCGTCCGCGCCGACTGGCTGGCGCACAACACGGCCCGCTCGTCGGCCTTGCCGATGACGATGTTGGAGGCCGACAGGTTCAGCAGGATCCGTGCGCCCGCCAGCGCCGCCCGCGTCGACGGCGGCAAGGGCGCCCAGAAGTCCTCGCAGATCTCGACCGCGAACACGAAGCCCGGCCGATTGGTCGCCTCAAAGATCAGGCCCGGCGCGAAATCCACGCTCTCGCCGCCCAGGATGACCGCATCCTCGCTCCGCGACGCCGCCGGCGCGAACCAGCGCTTCTCGTAATATTCGCGGTAGTTCGGCAGATAGGTCTTGGGCACGACCCCCAGCACCGCCCCGCCGCCCAGCACCACCGCGCAGTTGAACAGGGCGTCCCCGTTGCGGATCGGCGCCCCGACCACGGCGACCAGCCCGGCCTCATCGGCGGCCTCTGCGATGACGTCGACCTGCCGCTTCACCTCATCCAGCAGCGCCGCCTGCATGTGCAGGTCGTCGATGGCGTAACCACTCAGCGACAGTTCGGGGAAGACGATCAGGTCCACGCCCTGCTCGCCGGCCTCCCGGATCAGGGCCAGATGCTCCTCCGCATTCGCTTTAGGGTCGGCGATGTGGACCACCGGTGTCGCCGCCGCGACCCGGACGAAGCCGTGCGTGCGAGGCGAATGGAAGGGGTCGGTCTTGGCCATCATCTATTCCGTGCATCCCCGCGAAGGCGGGGACCCAGTGCTTTTGTAAGGTACGGCGCCCGGGATTGCCATTTTACCTCTGCATCCGAAATCGATCGCCCAAAGCACTGGGTCCCCGCCTTCGCGGGGATGAGCGGATGTATGTGGACACGTGACGCGGCTTCACTCCCCCGCTAAAGCCCTCCCATGACCGACACGCCCAAGAAGGGCTGGTTCCAGCGCCTCAGCCAGGGACTGGCCCGCTCCAGCCAGCAGATGACCGAACAGGTCGTCTCCGCCTTCGTGAAGGAGCCCCTGTCGGAGGCCGCTCTCGAAGGCCTCGAGGAGCATCTGCTGGAAAGCGACCTCGGCCCCGCCGCCACCGACCGGATCGTCGCCCGCTTCCGCGAGCTGCGCTTCGGCGGCGCCTCTTCCGAGCGCGAGGTCAAGGAGGCCCTGGCCGAGGCCGTCGCCGCCGAACTCCTGCCGCGTCAGGCGACCTTCGATCCGCTGGGCCCCGTCGGCGTGGCCGGAGGGATCAAGCCGTTCGTCGTCCTGTTCGTCGGCGTGAACGGATCTGGCAAGACCACCACCCTCGGCAAGATCGCGGCCGACCTGACCGGCAAGGGCGCAAAGGTGATGATCGTCGCCGGCGACACCTTCCGCGCCGCCGCCCGCGAACAGCTGAAGGTCTGGGCCGAGCGCGCCGGGGCTCATTTCGAGAGCCGCCGCGACGGCGCCGATCCCGCCGGTCTCGCCTTCGACGCCTATAAACGGGCCCGGGCCGAGAACTACGACGTCGTCCTGATCGACACCGCCGGCCGTCTCCAGAACAAGTCCGCCCTGATGGACGAACTGCTCAAGATCGTGCGCGTTCTGAAGAAGATCGATCCGGACGCCCCGCACGAGACCCTGCTGGTGCTGGACGCCACCGTGGGCAGGAACGCCCTGGCCCAGGAACAGATCTTCGGCCGCACCGCCTTCGTCTCCGGCCTGGTCATGACCAAGCTGGACGGCACGGCACGTGGCGGCGTTCTGGTCCCCGTCGCCCAGGCCTCCGACGCCCCCATCAAGCTGATCGGCGTGGGCGAGGGGATCGACGACCTGCAGCCCTTCGACGCCCGCGCCTTCTCCCGCTCGCTCGTCGGCCTCGAGGACTAGACCATGACTGACATGCCCGAGCCCAAGCGGGGTCCGCCGACGTGGATCCGTCAGGTCGTCGATTTTGGCGCCCTCGCCGCCTTCGCCGCGACCTTCATCTTCTTCCGCGTCCGCGGCCTCCCGGGCGACGAGGCCCTTGTCCACGCCACCTGGGGCCTCGTGGCCGGTTCGGGCGTCGCCGTGGCCGTCGGGCTGCTGGTCGAGAAGCGTCTCGCCCTCATGCCTTTGCTGGTCGGTAGTTTCGCCCTGGTCTTCGGCGTCCTGACCCTCGTCTTCAACGACGACCTGTTCGTGAAGCTGAAGGTGACGGTGCTCAACGCCTCGCTGGCCATCGCGCTGCTGGGCGGCCTCTACCTCCGCAAACAGCCGCTGAAGGCCCTCCTCGGCACGGTCATCCCGGTCAACGACGCCGCCTGGCGCACCCTGACCTTCCGCTACGGCCTGTATTTCGCCGCCGTCGCCGTGGTCAACGAACTGGTCCGGTCCGAGGCCCTGGTCGCCTGGGCCGCCGCCCGCCTGGGCCACACTGCGGTCGACCCGGCCGACGTCTGGGTCAGTTTCCGCGGCGTCCTGTGGATCGCCTCATCCATCTTCGGCCTGTCGCAGGTGCCGCTGATCATGAAGAACCTGGTCTCGGAAGACCCCGTCGATGCTTCAGCGCCCGCGAGGCCGGACACCGCACCCTGAACTCTTGTCTCCCTGCACCCCGGCGAAGGCCGGGGTGCACGGAGAGAGGTTGGGCATGCCTGCCCGTTGACGCATCACTGTCGTTAAATCGTAAAGGCTCGCTGATAACCCTCCGCATACGGCAGAGGGATACGGCCATGGTGAAATCCGGCAAACAGGCGCGGCGGTCCGGTACGCTCGCCGATTCCCCAAGTCATCTGATGCATCGAGCGCTCCAGCTCGCGCTCGATATCTATTCCGAAGAGGCTGGCGAGGGCGGCCCGACCCAGCGGCAGTTCGCCGTCATGGAGGCCGTCTCCGTCAAGGAGGGCCTGACCCAGACCGACCTGGTCCGCGCCACAGGCATCGACCGCTCGACCCTGGCCGACCTCGTCGCCCGCATGACCACCAAGGGGCTGCTGTCGCGGGAACGCTCGACGATCGACGCCCGCGCCAAGGCCGTGCGCCTGTCGGAAGAAGGTCAGGCCTTGCTGAATCAGGCCCGGCCTCGCGTCGAGGCCGCCGACAAGCGGATCATGGGCCTCTTGCCTAAGGCCAAGCGCGACGGTTTCCTCGACATGCTGGCCGAGATCGCCGCAGCCGCAGACGCCGCGCCCGATGCCGAGAAGGCCGAGGCCAAGGCCCTGAAGAAGGCCACCAAGGAGGCCCGCAAGGCCGAAAAAGCGGCGGAGAAGGCGGCCAAACCGAAGAAGACCCCCAAGACGCCTAAACCGAAAAAGCCCAAGGCCGTCACACCGGTCGCCTGAAGCGGTCTAGCTTGGATCCCCCGCCGCGCCCGCCGGGCTCAACTTCCAGCGGATCTTGGTCTCAGCATCCGTGCGCGCCGAGCCCCGCACCACGACCTGCAACGAGCGTCGCGTCAGCCCCTCTTCCACGTGCACGGACGGTTCGATGGCGACATCCGGACCATCGGTGCGGAACCACCAGCCCCGCCCGGAATGTCCGCGCAGCAGGATCGACCGGCGATCTCGCGCCAGGGACGCCTGCACCCCCGGCTCCAGATGAAAACGCACGGCATAGGGGGCGGCGATGATCCGGACCACGTCGCGATTTCCGGCCGCCGGGTGCAGCCGCTCCTCGGCCCGCAATTCGTCCAGCCTCTGGTCCAGATACAGCCGGCGCTGGTGCATCAGGCCGAACGGCTGGGCCCAGGCGTCGTGCTCGACCTCTAGCCACACCGCCCCGTCGCCGTCCCGGCGTTCCGACGTCGCGTGATAGGGCCGCCCATACAGGCGCGGTCCCAGCAACTCGCCCTTCCATCCGCCCAGCGGTTCGGCGAACGACTGTTCGCCCAGGGTCAGCGTCGAATGACCGGGCGTCAGACGCAGGCCCTGGCGGTCGGCCGCACGAGGAGTCCAGCCGCACCCGGTGACGATCCGGTCCTTGCCGCAGACGATCTCGAGCGCCAGCGGCTGGGCGCAGGCCGCCTCGGACCAGGCGCCTTTCCCGGGAGCTCCCGCGTCCGTGACGATGGTCAGCAGCGGCGAGCGGATACGCGATAACCCGCCGACCGAGCCCACTGCGGACGCGGTCGCCTCAGCATGTTCATCATGGGCGCGCGCGGCCGCGACCCGGGCCGCAGTCGACGGACCGCCGCCCTGGAAGCCCGCCAGCCGGCCGTCCGGCAGCACCTGCAGCCGCAGTGCTGTGGTCAGGCGAATAATTGCCCCGCCCACGGCCTCCGGCGCCGCTTCCGATAGCTGCGACAGGGCGTCGTCCAGGGTTAGGAGATCGAGCAACAGCTCCATTCCGGCCTCGGGCGAACGCGAGGCGTGGCCGCCGTCGCCCGCCACCGTGACCCTCAGCGCCCCGGGCAGGCGTCCCAGCGCCGCCTTCCTCAACCGCGATCCCGCCTGCCCCGCCAGCACGCATCCGGCCACGGCCGCCGCGACCAGCCGTTCGGCCTTGCCCGCCAGTCCGCCCGGCGGCCGTAGCAACTGCCGCGCCTGACGCCCCAGGGTATCAGCCAGCCTTAGCCTGTCGGTCTCGGACGCGACGGCGCCCATCTTCCGGGCGGCGCAGGCCAGGTTGTAGGCCCGGCGCGCCAGGATCCGCGGTTCCCAGGCGAAGGGCGACCAGCGCGAAAAGGTGTTGGCCCAGGCCAGGGTCAGCCGCAGCGCCTCGCGCGCCCCGCGTTCGCCCTGAAGCATCAGCCCGGGCATCCAGGCGAAGGCGTGCAGGTCGACGGCAAAGGCCTTCGAAGGGCTCGGCCGGTTCCACGGATCGACGGGCGCCTCGGCCTCCAGGTTCGATCCGGCGAGGGGGAAACGCCCGCCCATCACGGCCTTGCCCAGGTTGATGTCGGCGGGTCGGAAATCGCGCGCCGTGGCGGCGAAGGCCGTGGCCTTCCCCGCCGACAGCGTCATCGTATAGCCGGGCAGGCCATAAAGCTCGATCCACATCTGGCCGGTCAGCACCCGTCCGGCGACGGCGGGCCACAGGGCCGGGCCGGTGGTCACCCCGCTGGACCGTACCGGCGTCCTGACCGGCGCCCCGCGCAGGCCCGGAATGGCGCCCTCGCCGACGTTCGGCGTGGACGGACTACGGTCGGCGAAGGGCCCGATCAAGTTCACCTATGCGGCTTTGATGGCGGCGATATTGGCCGCATAGGCATCCGGCCCGCCCTTGAACACGGCGGTCCCGGCCACGAGGGCATCCGCCCCGGCGGCGATGCAGGCCCCCGCGTTGGCGGCCGTCACCCCTCCGTCGATCTGCAGGTGGGCCTTCGAGCCAGCCGCATCGAGCATGGCCCGGGTCCGTTCGATCTTCTTCAGCGTCGACGGAATGAAGGACTGTCCGCCGAAGCCCGGATTGACCGACATCAGCAGCACCAGATCGACCAGATCGATCACATCCTCCAGCACCGACAACGGCGTGCCGGGGTTCAGCACCACGCCGGCCCTGGCCCCTAGCTGCCGGATCCGCCCCAGGGTCCGGTGCAGGTGCGGCCCGCTCTCGGGATGGACGGTCAGGATGTCTGCCCCCGCCTCGCGGTAGGCCTCCAGCCACGGATCAACCGGGGCGACCATCAGGTGCACGTCGAATGGCAGGGTGGTGTGGGGCCTTAACGCCTTCACCACATCCGGGCCGAGGGTGATGTTGGGCACGAAATGGCCGTCCATCACGTCGACATGGATCCAGTCGGCGCCGGCGGCCTCCAGCGCTCTGACTTCCTCGCCCAGTTTGGCGAAGTCCGAGGCCAGGATGGACGGGCAGATCAGGGGCGTCTTGGGCATGATCCGGGGATACGGCGGGATGACGTCACGGGCAAGGCGCGCGGGCCAAAAGGCCCTGCCCACGACCCCGACATTCACCTGGAGGTCGCCATGCTGATTGGCGCCTGATGTGTGATCCCGACCTGCGACCTTTCGGTCGAACGGCTCAAACGACAGCGTCTGACCCAACTCTGCGCTTCACGACGTCCGCCTTGGAGCAGCAGGCCAGGCTCAGGCGGCATTTGGAAGTCCCAGACATTCATGGGACACCGCCAGCTGTTCTGGTCGCGGCACTGGCGTCGGTCTCATAAGGCGCGCCAGCAGATAGACCACCGCGACCACCCTCTCGTCGGCATCAGATGGCTCAGGTAGCGTTCAACGGAACCTGGAGCCCCGCCATCAGCCCGCGCGAGGGACACAGGTCGCTGATCACACACCCCTCGCACCTGGGCTTTCGCGCCGTGCAGGTGTAGCGGCCGTGCAGGATCAGCCAGTGGTGGGCCTTGGACAGGAAGGCCTCGGGGACGACGCGGTGGAGCTGGTCCTCGACCTTGTCCGGCGTCGCGGCATTGGCGAGGCCCAACCGGTGCGAGACGCGGAAAACGTGGGTGTCGACGGCGATGGCCGGTTCGATGCCCAGTTCGTTCAGGACCACGCTGGCCGTCTTGCGTCCCACCCCGGGCAGGGCCTGAAGGTCCGCGCGGTTCAGCGGCACGACGCCGCCGTGCTGTTCCAGGACGATCCGGCTGAGGGCGATGACATTCCTCGCCTTGTTCCGATAGAGGCCGATCGAGGCGATGAAGGGGACCAGCCCCTCCTCGCCCAGTTCCAGCAACTTCTCCGGCGTATCGGCGACGGCGAACAGTCGGTCGGTGGCCTTGTTGACAGCGACGTCGGTCGCCTGGGCCGACAGGGCGACCGCGACGATCAGGGTGAAGGGATCGGTGAAGTTCAGCTCGGTCTTCGGTTCCGGCATGACGCGGGCCAGACGAGTGAAGATGTCCTCGACCCGATCCTCGTCCGGCGGAAAGGCGAAGATCGGGATCGGCGCGCCGGTCATGACGCTGCCGGGCTTGCGGGCGAGACCGGTCGGCTTGCCGGTAACCCTTGTCCGCTTCGCCACTCTCAGCGCGCCTCGGGATCGGACAGGCGCGGGTCCAGCCCCAGGGCCGTGATCGCCTCGATGGCCGCACGCTCACCCTCCATCCAGGCGCCGTGGGCCGTGCCGTAGAAGCCCTGCGACGTCGCCTCGCCGGCGATGAAGATACGGTCCTCGATCGGCCGCGCCAGACGCGCCCGCGCGCCGGTCTCGCGATCGCCCAGCCCCGGCAGGACGTGGGAATAGGCGCCCATCGACCAAGGCTCGGCGCCCCACATCGAGGTCGACAGAGGGCGGATGCGTTTGCGGAAACTCGACCCCAGCAGGTTCGACAGTTCGCTCTCGGCGAAGTCGAAGAAGGCCGCCTCGCCTTCGGCCTCCAGTCCCCAGGCGAGATCGCCGCCGAAATAGCCCTCGATGAGCGGCCGCCCGAACGGACGCAGGTGATAGCCGCCGGTCTGGGCCGTGTCGGTGCGGCCCCACAGCTGGCTGTCCTCGGGGAACTCCTCCGCTCCATCGACCGCCAGATGCAGTTTGGACGCCAGGCCCAGGGGCGCGCCGGCCGCCGCCTCGATCAGGTCCGGCAGGGGCGGATCGAACCGCACGGCCTCTGACGCCAACACCGATGTCGGCAGGGTCAGGATCACGGACCTGGCCTCGATCACCCCGCGCGCTGTCTCGATCGTCAGCCGGGCTCCCGACCGGTCAATCCGCTCGATCGGGCAGTTCAGCACCACCGGCACGTCTTCGCCCAGTGCAGCGATCAAAGACCCGTAACCCTCGACCACCCGATAATTGACGCCCGTGTCCTCATAGGCGTCGTAGTCCAGGGTCGAGACCTCGGCAAACTTCGCCCCGTTCAGGGCTCCGGAGATGGCGTCCATCCGCTCGTTCCAGCGCTCGCCCGGAATGAACAGATTGGAGGCCGCGCGGTCGTCGCCCGCCTTGGCCGCCTTGGCCGCCCGCTTGTCGAAGGCGTTGAAGGCCTCTGCGAACTCGGCCTGTTCGGCCGGCGTCAGGCCCAGGTTGAAGGCCTGCTGACGCCACGGCGGCGGGGTCTCGTCGATGGTGAACCCGACCTCGCGCCCGATCTTTTCCAGCACATTGGCGTCGGCCGAGTGCAGCCAGCCGCAGCCGAGGTCGACCGGCATCCCCTCGTGGGTCGCCGTAAACGCCCGCCCGCCGATCCGGTCGCGGGCCTCCAGAACCACGACAGCGACACCCGCCCTCGCGAGACGACGCGCGGCCGAAAGCCCGGCGGACCCGGCGCCGATCACGGCGACATCGATGGAGGAGGGGAGGGAAATCGGGAGACTCAAAGGGGCGTGGGGAACAGCGCGAAACATGACGTGTTCACGCCGCATCGCAAGTGGATTGATTTATGGACGATTGGGTCCATTTTACAGCCGTCCTCCCTGACGCCCCATCCTTAGAGACCCGACCGTATGGCCCTCGCTCCCGCATTGAAGAAACGCCTCCCGCTGATCGTCGGAGGCGTCGTCGCCATCGGCCTGATCATCGGCGGCGCCGTCTGGTGGCAGAACAAGCAGCGGTGGGAAACCACCGACAACGCCTTCGTCCAGGCCGACGTCACCCTGGTCAGTCCCCAGATTGAGGGCTATGTCGCCGAGGTGCTGGTGACCGACAACCAGCGGGTCCAGGCGGGACAGATCCTGGTCCGTCTCGATGACGCCGACGCCAGGGCCGAGCTCGCGGCGGCCGAGGCCAATCTCGCGGCCCTGCTGGCCGCCGTGGACAATGTCGACGCCCGCGCGGCCCAGGAACAGGCCATGATCGCCTCGCGCGCCGCCGGCGTCGCCCAGGCCCGCGCCCAGGCCGATCTCGCCCAGGCCCAGGTCAATCGCTACACCGCCCTTCAACGTCAGGGCTGGGTTTCCGAGCAACGTATCGAAACCGAAACGGCCGGAGCCCAGACCGCCGCAGCTTCCGTCGCCCAGGCCCAGGCTGCCCTGGTCGCCGAACAGCGTACCGCCGGCGTCCTCGGCTCGACCCGCCAGCAGAGCCTGGCCGCCGTCGATCAGGCCCGCTCGGCCGTCGAGCAGGCCCGCATCAACCTGGACCGCACCGTGATCCGCGCCCCCGCCGCCGGCGTCGTCGGCGCACGCGGCGTCCGGGCCGGTCAGTATGTCCGCCCCGGGGGCCAGTTGCTGTCGCTCGTGCCCCTGGGCGACACCTATATCGTCGCCAACTTCAAGGAGACCCAACTGGGTCGCCTGCGTCTGGGCCAGACCGTGCACATCGAGGCCGACGCCTTCCCCGGTGTGGACCTGACCGGCCGTATCGACAGTTTCGCCCCCGCGACAGGCTCAGAGTTCGCCCTGATCCCGATCGAGAACGCCACCGGCAACTTCACCAAGATCACCCAGCGGGTGCCCGTGCGCATCCTGGTCAATCGCGCCGAAGGCGGCGCGGCCCTGCGGCCCGGCCTTTCGGTCGAGGTCAGGGTCGACCTGAAGAGCGAAGGCGGCGCCTCCTTCGCCGAAGCCGCTACGGGCCAGACGCGCCTCGCCGACGCCGGAACCACGAGCGCGCAATGACCGCGGCCGTCATCGGCGGCGCGGCTCCGACGGCCGTCGAGCCGAAGATCAACTGGACCTTCCTGATCCTCGGCTTCGCCGGGATGGTCATCGGCCAGTTCATGGCCATCCTCGACATCCAGATCGTCGCCGCCTCCCTGCCCCAGATCCAGTCGGGCGTCGGCGCCTCGGCCGACGAGATCAGCTGGATCCAGACCGCCTATCTGATCCCCGAGGTCGTGATGATACCCCTGTCGGGATATCTGTCGCGGCTGTGGGGCACCCAGAAGGTCTTCCTGTTCAGCTGCGGCGGCTTCGTCCTGATGAGCATCGCCGTGGGCCTGTCGTCCTCGGTCGAGGTGATGATCTTCTTCCGGGCCATCCAGGGCTTTGTCGGCGGGGCCATGATCCCGACCGTGTTCGCCGTGGCCTTCACCGCCTTCCCACCGTCCAAACGCGTCACCGCCTCGGTCTTCATTGGCCTGATCGTCACTCTGGCCCCGACCGTCGGTCCGACGCTGGGCGGTCACCTGACCGAGATGCTGAGCTGGCGCTGGCTGTTCTTCATCAATGTCCCGTTCGGCCTGCTGTCCTTCTTCCTGGTCTGGCGCTACGCCAATTTCGACAAGGGCGACCCCTCGCTGTCCAAGGGTTTCGACTGGCTGGGCCTGGGCTTGATGGCCGCCTTCCTGATGAGCATGCAGTTCGTGCTGGAGGAAGGGTCGAAGAACGACTGGTTCGCCGATGACCAGATCCTGCTGCTGTCGGTGATCGCCGGCCTGTGCGGCCCCGCCTTCATCTGGCGCTCGCTGGTCTACTGGAATCCGGTCGTCGAGCTGCGGGCCTTCAACAATCGCAACTTCCTGGTGGGGGTAATCATGACCTTCACGGTCGGCGCGGCCCTGTTCGGCGGCACCTTCCTGTTGCCGCTGTTCCTGGCGCGGGTGCGCGACTATTCGCCGGCCGAGGTGGGCACGACGATGGTCGTCTCGGGCCTCGCCATGTTCCTGACGGGTCCGCTCGCGGGGCGGCTGGTGCGGATTCTCGACCTGCGGATCCTGATGTTCGGCGGCTTCATGCTGTGCGCCTGGGGCATGTGGGAGGCCCACGCTGTGACCACCGAATGGGGCTTCTGGGAGTTCGCGGGAGTCCAGGCCCTGCGTGGCGTCGGCGTCATGCTGGCCATGATCGCGGCCCAGCAGGTCACGATGTCGACCTTGCCGCCACACATAGTCAAGAACGCCTCCGGCCTGGTGAACCTGTTCCGCAATGTCGGCGGCGCCTTCGGGCTCGCCTTCCTGAACACCTCCCTGACCACCAACACCGCCCTGCACATGAGCGAACTGACCCAGGCCATTCCGCAGACCTCGATCCAGATGCAGGACATGCTGACCGGCATGGCCACCATGATGTCAGGCTCCATCGATCCCGAAGGCGCAGCGATGAAGGCGGTCTATGGGATGCTGCAGCGACAGGCGACCACGCTCGCATTCGGCGACGCCTTCGCCATGCTGGCCCTCGGCTGCGCGGCCTGCGCCTTCCTGACACTGCTGGCCCGACCGGTGAAGCAGGGCACGGGAACGCAGCCACCCATGGATGCGCACTGATGCCCCGAGTGATGGGCCAGATCGACGAAAAGAAGTCGGAGGCCATCCTGGAGGCCGCCATGGCCCTTTTCGCCGAGAAGGGCGGCGCCGCCTCGATGGCGCAGATCGCGCGCCGGGCCGGGGTGTCGAAGCAGACCCTCTACAACCGCTACGCCTCCAAGGTGGAAATCGGCCGGGCCATGGCCGAGCGCCGCTCCGAGGCGATCACCGCCCCACTCCGGGCCGGCGGGGAGCCTGTCGAGGTTCTGGCCGCCCTGGGCCAGGCCATGCTCGACAAGCTGTGCACGGCCGAGGGGCGTTCGGCCATGCGCGGGGTCGCCCTGATCTCGCCCCAGGCGCCGGACCTGGCCCAGGCCGTCTATCACGCCGGGCCGGGCGAGAGCCTGCGTCGGCTGTCGACGTGGCTGGCCGAACAGGACGCCAAAGGCGCCCTACGGGTCCCCGATCCGACCGCGGCGGCGGAGATGTTCACAGGCATGACCATGGGCCACGGCTATCTGCGCGGCATCCTGGGCGTCGACGAGCCCGACATCGACCAAAGCCGGCGCGCCCGCGAGACCGCCGAGCGCTTCGTCAGGGCTTTCGCGCCCTGACCGACCGAGCGTAAGGACGGGGCAGTTCCCGCTTCCGCTTGCCGCGCTCAATTAGCGACCGACCGTGTCGCAAGCGTAGCGCCAAAACAGAGAGCGCCGCCATGCTGATCGCCTGTTCCTCCTGGCCAGAGATTGACGCGCGCCTGAAGAGCGGCGCACGCACCGTCATCGTGCCCATCGGCTCGAACGAACAGCATGGCCCGACCGGCCTTCTGGGCACCGACTGGATGTGTCCCGAGATCATCGCCCATGCGGCGGAGAAGGCCGACGACGGCCTGGTGATCGCCCCGACCTTCAACATCGGCATGGCGCAGCACCATCTGGCCTTCCCGGGCACGATCAGCCTGCGCCCCTCGACCTTCATGGCCGCGATCACCGACTGGGTTTCGTCGCTGAGCCGCCACGGGTTCGAGCGGATCTATTTCCTCAACGGCCACGGCGGCAATGTCGCCACCATCGAGGCGACCTTCTCCGAACTCTACGCTGAATGGTCGTTCCTGGAGGAGCCCTGCCCCTATGTCCTGAAGCTGAAGAACTGGTGGGACCTGCCGGGCGTCCACAGCCTGTGCAACCAGATCTTCCCGACCGGCCATGGCATGCACGCCACACCGTCCGAGATCGCGGTGACCCAGGCCGCCTATCCCGACCGCATCAAGACGGCGGAATACTCGCCAAAGATTGCGCCGAACGGCCCGATCCGCGACGCCCTGGACTACCGCGCTCGCTTCCCAGACGGCCGCATCGGTTCCGATCCAGGCCAGGCGAGCCCGGAGAAAGGCCAGCGCATCATCGACGCCGCCGTGCCCGCCCTGATCCGCGACGTGGCCGCCTTCGCCGATGAAGTCTTGCCCGGCTGAAGAATCCGGCCCAAGCCCGTCACATGACCATGCTCGACAAGACGATCCGCGACGGCAAGCGCGCGGTTAAGAACGCCCAATCGGCCGCGACCGCCGCCGCCAACAGCGGCGAGATGATGCGCGCGGCCTCCGACGTCATCGCCGCCCGGCTGAACATCATGGCCGAAGGCCTGGCCAATCCGATGAAGGCCGACATGGCCGAAATGCATCTGATGAGCTCGGAAAAGGTCGAGGCCATGAGCGCCTCTGCCGCCGCCATCGCCGGCAATCTGGGCGACCTCGCCGCCCGCGTATCGAAGTCCGCCATGGACGAGGTCGCTCACGCCCAACGCTCCGCCTCGGCGATCGCCGGAGCCGGTTCGCCCCAAGCCGCCGCGACCGCTCACTACAACTATGCGGTCGCCTGGTGGAGCCGGGCGGCGGGCCAGATGCTGACCCTGAACACCGAACTTCTGAAGGCCCAGGCCGACGCGCTGAAGCCGATCCATTCGGCGGCCGTGGCCAACGCGAAACGCCTGAAACGCTAGAGCGTTCGACGGGTGAGTTGCCGCGCCCTTGGAGCGCGGACCTCCAGGTCCGATCCTCGGCGACGAAAAGGGCTGAAATGTCAGTCGGGGGCGGCGGTTCGTATGATGCCGCCCTCGGCCTTCACCGGCCACGGCGTCAGCTTGCCGCCCGCGCACGGTCCGCCGACGCAGGCGCCCGACAGCGGCTCGAACACGGCCCCGTGCCAGCCGCACAGGATCAGCGACCCGTCCGGCGTCAGATAGCGGTCCATCTCGATGGCGATCGGAAAGCCCTGATGCGGGCAGCGATCGACCCAGCCCGCGACCTCGCCCTCCTTCCTCACCACGAAACCGTGGAAGAAAGCCTCGCCGATCTGCAGCACGAAGCCTCGCGAGCCGGGCTCCCTGATGTCCTCGAGCGCACACAGGGCCACGTTCGGCGGTGTGGACCAGACCCGTTTGCGTTCTTGGCTGACCTCGACCTCAGCCACCCCAAACTCCGTGCATCCCAGCGAAGGCGGGGACCCAGTGCTTTTGCGAGACACGGCGCATGGGATGATTGTTTGGAGTCCCAACGGACAATCCGGGTGCCCGCAGAACTGGGTCCCCGCCTTCGCGAGGATGTACGGAAACTCTAGAACTCATTCCCGTTCGGCCTTGAGCGGTCGTGAAAGCAGTCCCTCGATCATTGCATCGACCGTGGTCTCGCCGGCCAGCAGGGCCGCCGTGGCCTCGCAGATCGGCATTTCCACGCCCATCTTGCGCGCCAGTTCGCGCACGGCTGGCGCGCTCTCGTAGCCCTCGGCCACTGATCGCTTGCCAGCCAACGCCTGCGCGAGGGTCTGGCCCTCGCCGAGCGCCAGACCCAGGCTCATGTTGCGCGACTGCGGACTGGAGCAGGTCAGGACAAGGTCGCCGAGCCCGCACAGGCCCGCGACCGTCTCCGGCTCGCCGCCCAGGGCCACGCCCAGCCGCGTCATCTCCGCGAAGCCGCGCGTAATCAGGGCTGCGTGTGCCGACTTGCCGAGCCGACGCCCCTCCGACAGGCCGCAGGCGATGGCGAGGACATTCTTGATCGCCCCGCCGACCTCGGCGCCGATCAGGTCGGTCGCCAGATAGGGCCGGAAGGCGGGTCCCGACAGGGTCTCCATCAGCGCCTCACCCAGCACGACGTCCGCGCAGGCCAGGGTCACCGCAGTCGGCAGCCCCTTCGACACATCGGCCGCAAAACTCGGTCCCGACAGGACGGCGGCAGGCGCATCGGGGATCGTCTCCGCCAGCACCTCGGTCATCAGTTTCAGCGACCCGCGCTCGATCCCCTTGGAGCACAGGACGATAGGCGCGCCTGCCTTGTGGTGGGGCGCATAGGCGGCCAGCGTCGAGCGCATGAACTGGGCCGGCGGCACTGCCAGCACCAGATCGCACTCCGACAGACCCGACAGCTCGGCCGTCACCGAGATCCGGTCGTCCAGCACCACGCCCGGCAGGAAGGCCTCGTTGACCCGGCGGTTGGTGATGCTCTCGACCACCTCGGGCTCGCGCGCCTGCAGGATGACGTCCAGGCCGGCGCGGGCGCAGACCAGGGCCAGGGCCGTGCCCCAGGCCCCTGCGCCGATGACTCCTGCGGTGCGAAACTGCATGCATTCTCCTTGGCCTAACGCCCCGCTCGCGGAGCTCGGCTACTTGAGGCCGTTCTGGCGTACCAGCCTAAGCCTTCGCGCCCTTCCGCCCGGACGGATGGACAGGATCGGCCAAGGCGCGCGCCTCGTCCAGCGGCCATCGCGGACGGGCGGGCGCATCGATATCCGAAACCAGCCCCAGCTGAAGCCGTTCCGCCCCCGCCAGGGCGATCATCGCCGCGTTGTCGGTGCAATAGGCCAGTGGCGGGGCGAGGAAGGCGAACCCGCGTTTCGCCGCCGTCGCCTCCAGCACCCGCCGCACGGTCCTGTTGGCCGCCACCCCGCCGGCCACGACGAACAGCCGGTGATCGTGCTTGTCGGCGTAAGCCGCCATGGCCCGATCCGACCGCTCCGAGAGTTGCCGGGCGATGGCATTCTGGACCGCATCGGCCAGATCGGCCCGGTCCCGATCGGTCTCGCAGGTCTGGGCCAGCCGCGACGCCGCCGTTTTCAGCCCCGAGAAGGAGAAGTCGCAATCCTTCCGCCCCAGCAAGGCTCTCGGCAGGTCGAAGCGGGCGCCGTTCCCGCTCGCGGCCATCGCCTCCAGCGCCGGACCGCCCGGATAGCCGAGCCCCAGGGCCTTGGCGATCTTGTCGAAGGCCTCGCCGGCTGCGTCGTCAATGGTGGTCCCCAGTCGGCTCATGTCGCCGATGCCGCGCACCTCCAGAAGCTGGCAATGACCGCCCGAGACCAGCAGCAGCAGGAAGGGATAGGCCACCCTGGCCCCCAGCCTCGCCGACACCGCATGGCCCTCCAGGTGATTGACCGCCACCATCGGCAGGCCGCGCGCCAGAGCCACGGCCTTACCGAACCCCAGCCCCACCATGACCCCGCCGACCAGACCCGGCCCCGCCGTCGCCGCCACCCCGTCCAGCTCGCCATAACCCAGACCCGCATCGGCCATGGCGCGACGCACGACGCCGTCGATCATCTCCACATGGCTGCGGGCCGCGATCTCGGGCACCACGCCGCCGAAGGCTGCATGGTCGTCGATCTGGGAGTGGACCACCGAGGAGAGCACTGTCGCGGTCCCGTCAGGCGTCAGTCGCACCACCGAGGCCGCCGTCTCGTCGCAGCTGGTCTCGATACCCAGCACCGTCAGGTCGCCGCCCTTCGCCGGATTGGTTGCTGCCCCGATCTCGCTGCTATAATCCGCCACCATGCTCATCGGGTCGAGGTAGCGACCCCGCCGGACCCGCGCAACTCAATGGCCCACCTGATCCGCATCGGCACCCGTCGCTCCGCCCTGGCCCTGGCCCAGTCCGGCATGATGCAGCGCGCCATCGCCGCCGCCATGGGCCTGCCGCTGGACCAGGTCGTGCTGGTCGAGATTGTCACCACCGGCGACCGCATCCAGGATCGGCGCCTGATGGAGGTGGGCGGCAAGGCGCTGTTCACCAAGGAGATCGAGGAGGCCCTGCTCGACGGTCGCATCGACATCGCCATCCATTCGATGAAGGACGTCCCCGCCGAACAGCCGCCCGGCCTGACGATCGCCGCCATCCCCGAGCGCGAGGATGCCCGCGACGCCTTCATCAGCCGCCATTTCGACAGCTTCGACGCCCTGCCCCACGCCGCCCGCCTCGGCACCGCCTCGCTCCGCCGACAGGCCCAGGCCCTGTCCCTGCGCCCCGACCTTCAGATCGAGATGCTGCGCGGAAACATCGACACCCGTCTGCGTCGCGCGGCCGAGGGCGAGTTCGACGCCATCCTTCTGGCCGCCGCCGGGCTGAACCGGCTGGGCCGGACCGAGGCAGTTCGGGAATATCTCTCGCTCGACGCTTTCCTGCCCGCTCCGGGCCAGGGCGCCCTCGCCCTGCAAACCCGCGAGCACGACACCGACTACGCCTGGGTCTCCGACCTGAACCACCGGCCCACCGCTCTCTGCATCGCCGCCGAGCGCGGCGCCATGGTGGCGCTGGAGGGCTCCTGCCGTACGGCCGTCGGCGCCCACGCGGTCATCGCTGACGGCCATCTGACCCTGACCACCGAGATGCTGGCCCCCGACGGCACGGCCCGCTGGCGCCGGGCGGGCGGGATGGCTGTGACACAGGGCGACCTGACCGCCGAGGCCCGGGCCATGGGCGAACACCTCGGGCATCAGGTCCATATGGCCGCCGGCGATCAGAGCCTGCCGGTCGAATCTTGAGCGCGATCCGCCCCGTCTGGGTCACCCGCGCCCGTCCTGGCGCCGATCGCACCGCGAGGCGACTGTCTGCGGAAGGATTTGAGCCGCTGGTCGCGCCGCTTCTCCAGATCCACGCCTTGCCCGCGGCGCTTGACCTGAGCGGCGTCCAGGCCCTGGCCTTCACCAGCGCGAACGGCGTCGCCGCCTTCGCCGCCCTGTCCGACACGCGGACCCTGCCGGTCCTGGCCGTCGGCGAGGCCACCGCCCGCGCGGCGAGAGAGGCCGGTTTCACGATCATCAGGTCCGCCGACGGCGACCTCGCCGACCTCGCGGCCATGATCCGCGCCGAGGCGCGAGGCCTGACGATCGTGCACGCCTGCGCCGCCGAACCCGCCGGAGACCTGCGCGCCGCCGTCGGCGACGCCGCCCGAATCCGAACCCTGCCCGTCTATGAGGCGCGCGAAACCGGCGTGGCCGCGCCCTGGGCCTGGGACGCCGTCCTGATCCATTCCCCCCGCGCCGGCCGCGCCCTGGCTGGGAGCGTGTCGCCGAAGGCGTCCGAGGGGCGTGTCGCCGTCGCCATCTCGCCCGCCGCCGCCGCTCCGCTGGAACGCCTGCCTTTCGCCGAGGTCCGCGTCGCCGCCGCGCCCACCGAAGACGCCCTGCTCGCAGCGCTTGGCAAGCCGGGGGTCAGCGTATAAAGAGCCGCTTCCGTCGCCGAGGCCCAGCCTCAGCCGACAGGCCGCTTTAGCTCAGCTGGTAGAGCATCGCATTCGTAATGCGGGGGTCAGGTGTTCGAGTCACCTAAGCGGCACCATCCTTCCCATAGGGCCTAGGCTCGACCTAAGGCGGACGTGCCTTCCGGCTGGGCGCGGTGGTGGGCCCCACGTGGGGAGGCCTTCCAGCCTTCACACTGCAGGCTCACTGGCCCCTTTTCCGGATCGGTCACGCGCTCGTCTGAAGATTTCTAGGGCCAGATGTTCATGGGCGGCCGACCTGAAATCCTTGTCGGTCATGACGCGAGAGAAGATTTCTTCGTTCCCCTCCATTCTGTCGATGAATAGCTCGTCCAGCATCCTCTCTAGGTAGGAGGAGAAGTTGGAGAGGTTGTTGGCCAGTGCAGCTTCAACGATCTTTTCATCGCCTTCAGCGGTGGCCCGGATCTGATCGAAGAAGAATTGGTCGGCTTCCGTGAAGTCAGTGCCGAATCGCTCGTTCAGCTTTGCGACCAACGTGGAAAGTGACACGCCTTCTTCCGACACCCCGCCCGTGCCTACGTCCGTCGGTCCCTTCAGGGGATCGGCCTCGCCGTAGCCGAGGTCGATTGAGCCTTCAGTCATCTGTTGGAGCCGGAAGAACCGCAACGCGACTTCATCGTCCAGGGCGAAGGCCTGACCGTCGCCGGGCGGGGGCAGTTTGGCGATCAGGTTGCGGACGAAGGCGTAGAGTTTTTCAAGCTCGCTATCCTGATAGGGGATGATCTGGGAGAGGAAGGCGTAGAGATTGCGGTAAGCGGTAATCTGGCCCCTGAACTCGTCCTGTTCGGCGTCCGACCTTTCCTTGAACCGTTCGACAACCGCGTCGAGGACGGCATTCATCAACCGATGGTCGGTGGCGGAATGGTCGCGCTTGCCGCGATACCAGACCTCGGCAAAGGCGTTGACGTCGTCAGGCGCGAAAATCGCCCACTCAAGGAGCTTGTGCTGCAACTCTGATAGCCGGTGCGGATCGGCGTTCTCACCTATGGGCGTTGCCTCGTAGTAGGGTTTGAAAGCGGTGTAGATATCCGCCTCCTCGTTGGCGAAATCGAGCACGAGGGTCCGCGCTTTGCCCGGTGCCATGCGGTTGAGCCGGCTGAGTGTCTGGACCGCCTGAACGCCGGCCAGCTTTTTGACCACGTACATCGTCTGCAACAGGGGCTGGTCGAAACCGGTCTGGTACTTCTCTGCGACCAGAAGCACCCGGTAGTCGTCGCGCTCGAACGTCTCGGGCAGCTCACTCTCGGCCAGCCCGTCGTTCATCGAGACTTCGGTATAGGACGCGCCCGGATCATCCGGGTCTTCGACTGTGCCAGAGAAGGCGACCAGAGAACGTATCCCCGTGTAGCCGAGCGTCTTGATGTAACGGTCAAAGACCAGCTTGTATTTGACGGCGGCCAGCCGGGAGCCGGTCACGACCATGGCCTTTGCCCGGCCACCCAGCTCATGCATGACGTAGAGCCGGAAATGCTCGACGATCACCGAGACAACTTGCTCGATATTGACCGGGTGGAGCTCCAGATACCGGGTCAGCGCTTGAGCGGCCTTCTTGCGAGGCACTTCGGGATCGTTCTCGACCTGTTTGATCAAGCCGAAGAACCGCTTGTAAGTGGTGTAGTTGGCCAAGACGTCCATGATGAAGCCTTCTTCGATGGCTTGCCGCATGGTGTATTCATGGAACGGTGAGGTGCCCGACGGCCCCGGCTCGTCGAACAGGACCTTGGTCTTGAACTTTGGCGTCGCTGTGAAGGCGAAGAAGCTGAGGTTCGGCTGACGGGCACGTTTCAAAGCGTCACGGAGCACCTTGGCCTTGGCGTCCTCGGAGAGGCTGTCGTCCTCTTCGTCCGACATCTGCGCCGCGATGGCGGCTTCGATACCGTCCTTGTTCAACATGCCCCTGAGGGCGGTAGCGGTCTCTCCGCTCTGGGACGAATGCGCCTCGTCCACGATGACGGCGAACCGCTTGCCTGCCGTGTCGATCTTCACGCCCGAACCCTTGGCGTCCAGCGTCGACAGGGCCTGAGCGATGAACGGGAATTTCTGGATGGTCGTGATCACCACCGGCGTTCCGTTCGACAGTGCGCGGACAAGCTGTTGCGTGTTCTCGTCGATCTTCTCGACCACGCCGGTCTTGTGCTCGAACTGATAGATCGTGTTCTGAAGCTGCTGGTCCAGCACGCGCCGGTCGGTCACCACGACGACCGAATGAAACACCTTCTGGTCGTTGGCGTCATGCAGACTGGCAAGTCGGTGCGCCAGCCAAGCGATGGAGTTGGACTTGCCCGACCCTGCTGAATGCTGGATCAGATAGTTCCGCCCGGAGCCGTGCGCCCCGGCGTCGGCGATCAGTTTTCGCACCACATCCAACTGATGATAGCGCGGGAAGATCATCGTCTCCTTCTTGATCGTCCGCACACCCTTGTCGGTCTTGACCTGCCGCTCCTTGACGTCGAGGTGCATGAACCGCTGCAGGATGTCGATCAGGCTGTCGGCCTGCAAAACCTCGTCCCACAGGTAATGGGTCTTCCAGTTGCCCTCGACCGGCGGATTGCCCGCGCCGTGATTGTGGCCCCGGTTGAAGGGCAGGAAGACCGTCTCTTTCCCCTTGAGGCGGGTGGTCATCCACACCTCGTCGGTGTCCAGGGCGAAATGGACCAGAGCGCGCTTCTTGAAGGCGAACAGCAGGTCGCGTTCGTCGCGGTCTTGCGCATATTGTTTGACGGCATCGGCCGCACGCTGGCCGGTCAGCGCGTTCTTTAGCTCCGCCGTCGCCACGGGCAGGCCGTTCAGGCTGATCGTCACGTCGATGATGCAACGCCGGTTCTTGCCGTCCGGGCGTTTCAGAACGGATGTAAAGGCGACCTGACGGGTGATGGTCAGGCGGTTTTTGGCATAGGTTTCGGAGGCTTCCGGGTTCATGCCGGAATTCGGCCGGAAATAGGCCAGCCGGAACGTCTTGCCATAGCATTTGAAGCCGTGCCGCAGCACATTCAGCGTGCCCTTGACGTCCAACTCCTTGGCTAGGCTGTCCAGCACCATCCCCGACGTCTTGGGTCCCAGCAGGGTTTCAAGCTGTGTCCACTTCGGCGCTTGAGTATCTTTCAGGAAGCCGGTCACATCATCGGGGAATAGCGCCAACCCCTCGTTATAGGCGGTCGGGTCGCGCTTCTGATAGCCACCGGTGCCGATCAGCCCGGCTTCTATGGCGACCTCAAAAGCAAGCTCGGTGTGCCCGGACATGGTCAAATCTCCTGCACCGATGTGTTGGCCAGCGTCGCCAACGGCTGACCGTTCACCTGGTCGAAATGGTAGTAGCGAATCGAAGGATCGGCGTTCAGTTGGCCGTTGCCATCAATGAAGGTGCCCGGGTTCTCGTTCGTACCAAAGACGAACTTTCTAATCTTGATCTTTCTTGTATCGGCTGTATAGTTCTCAACTGTTTTCTTTACGGATCGCACCCAACATAAACCTGCGTTTAGTTGAGATTTGATGTTATCCGAATTGATTCCCTTGGACTTAAATTCAATGCAATCAGCATGGAAGGCGCGCCCGTTTACATAGAACACGACGAAATCACATCTCTTGGACCAAGGCTTCCCGTTATCGTCCAGAAAATGAAATAATGCAGGCTTAATCTTCTTTTTCGAGACTTCAAAATCGTCATGATCGAGCTTGAAGGCCATCCCGGCTCCGGGCAGGAGAAGTTCAATCTTCCGCTCTTGCGGTTTCAGATCCTCTGGACGGAAGTACTTCTCTGTCAGAAGGACCTTGGCACCCGCGCCGTCGTGAACGACGTATTCGCTGTTCATGTACGCTTTTAGGTGCTGAAAATAAGTACCGGCCGCCAACGTCATCGCAAGCCCTCGATCTGGCCGGTAACCGCGCTGGAGACGAGCGCGGCGCGATACTCAATCAGTCGCTCGATCGAGCGATTTGCTAACCCAACAATATTGTCCAGGCTGTCTTTGGCTTTCACAATCGCCGCAACGATTTGGTTCTGCTCCGCGATAGGCGGTAGGGCCATCCGAATGGATTTCACATCCCCCATTCCAATAGTGCCTATGGTTGAGCCATTGGTCAGCCTCAACAACTCTCCCCGCATGCCGTAGATTGCAAATAGCAGGTACTCCGGGATGACGCGGCTGTCGTCGCATAGCCACGCGATGATGTGCTGAGAGACAGCCATGGGGCGCGTCGTTATGGCGCTCTCCCCGATGGTCGCGTCACGGGTGAAGACAACGGCTCTGGCAGGTAGGAGCCGGGCGGACGAGTTTGCGAGCCCGAGTTCGTTGATCTTATAAGTGGTGTCCGAGATGTAGTCCGCTGCCCGCAAGATCGCAGTGTCGTTCAGCGATACCCATGGGATTTCACAGTCGTCCCAATAGGCATCGATCTTTTTATCCGGCGCGTGTCCGCTTTCGAGTTTCGCCACCCGCTTGACGGGCAACACTTCCCAGTGCGCCGGAATGTCGCCGAGCCAATCGATGCCTGTCGGCTTCATAGGTGCCGATGGGTTTAGGCCGTTGGTGACGGTGCGGGTGATAAGGGCCTGGCGCTTCTCGGCCAACCGCTCCAGAAGCGCGCGCTTCTTGTCTATCAGCCCATCAATCTGGGCCGTCTTCTCATCCAGAAATTGCGCGATCCGACGCTGGGTTTCGAGAGGGGGGAGCGCCAATGGCGCTGCCTTCACCTTCTCGGCTGTGAAGTGCGGAATGGTCGCGACGTTGCAGACCATCTCGACATACCCGGCGACCTTGAGGAAGGTGAACCAGTAGTAGATAAACTCTGGTACAATAAGCTCTGTTGCAGCGGGCCAAACCCGGTTGATAGCGTTCTGAAAATAGTACTCCCGCTCGCTATCAAACACTGCGGTGCGACCGGCGTCTCCACCTTCGCTGACGAGAATGTCGCCCTTAGCCAGGCGGAAACGGTCCTTCTCGGCCGGTGTGATCCACATACTGAAATCATGAGCCAGATCGAGCCCTGTCTTGGCGATATTGATCGCGCGCAGATATGGCTTCAGCTCATCTCTGTCTGACGACGGATCGTTTTGAAGCATTTTGCCAAGGCGGACGTCACAGTATTTGCTGACGCTCGCCTTGATCCAGCTGTCTGGAAGGGCGTCCAAAAGGTTCACGCCACCAGCCCCTTCAACCGACCGGCGATCTCCGCCTCCAGCGCCGTGATGTCGGCCTCGATGTCCTCCAGCGCTCGCGGCGGCTTGTAGACGTAGAAATGCCGATTGACCGGGATTTCATATCCCACCTTGGTCTTGTCATAGTCGACCCAGGCATCGGGCACATGGGGCAGAACCTCGCGCGCCATATAGGCGTCGATCGCGGCCCGGAAGGTCGTGACCAGCCTGTCATTGGGCTTGTCCGGCCCAAAGTCCATCGGCAGGGGCAGGGTCGTTCCCTCGGGCAGGGGGACGTTTTCGGTGTCGCGCAGCTCGCTGTCCGGCTCCGGTTGCCCCTTGCTGTCCCGACAGATTTCGGCCGGAGGATCGCGTTCTCCGAGAGCGGCGTAGATCGCCTTCCTGACTGGGGCCGCGATTTTCAGGTCCGCCCGCTTGGCCGCGTGGGTCAAGTCGGCGTCGAACGCCTCCCGATCCCTGTAGCGGCCCTTGCCGACCTCGAAGAAGGCGCTGATCGAAGCCACCGGAAAGCGTGTCGACAAACTGCGCGCCAAAGGTCAGGTGATCGATGATGAGGCGTTCAAGCGGTATCTGGATGTAGAGCCAGACAAGGGCGTGACCAACGTCCGCAGCACCATGAACGTCGCCGGAAAGGTGAACGCCCACTGGGCTCCATGGCTCGGACCGGCGAACCGCTGCCTCGTCCCCTTCAACGCCTTTAGCGAGCCGGATCAGGACTTCCAGGGCACGAGGAAGAACGTCTGGTTTGCCCTATCGGAGGATCAGCCGCTCGCCTTCTTCGCCGGGGTCCACGCTCTGCGGTGGTCCGGCGTGCGGAAGATAAAGACCGGCCCCGAGACCTGCGATCTGTTCGCGTTCCTGACAACGGATTCCGCCGAGCCGGTGAAGACCTACCACCGCAAGGCCATGCCGGTGATCCTGACGACGGAGGAGGAGCGCGATGTCTGGATGCGCGCGCCGTGGGATGAGGCGAAGGCGCTTCAGCGGCCGTTGGCGGCAGACACCCTTGCAGTGATCTGATTTGGGGTGCCGGCAGATGAATTAGGTGTCACGAACACGGATGCTTTGGTCGCCGGACATCGACATCATCGCGGGCGGCCTGGGGATGAGCTTCGCACTTTGGAGCATCCGCCGCCGGCAGCTCGGCAAGCCGGTCCATCCAGACGCCGCAAAGGTCGATGGATGGCTACTGGTGTTCGCCGCCGCGCTCGTCTGCCTCGGCGTTGCCCGTTGGCAGGGATAGCGGCAACCCGAAAGCGGACGTCCTGGACGTCTCAAACGGGTGGCATGCGGACTTTACCGCTATCTCGACTTCCACGAACCCGTCGCCGCATAATCACGGTAGGCAACTGGATCAGTCGGGTGTCAACACAGCCGCATTGGATGCGTCTGCCCGCATGGCCGCTTCCGCCTCTGCCCGGTCGGAGAAAGACAGTTTCTCCGGCCCGTCTATCTCGTAGCTGGTGCTGCATACTTGGCCGTCGACACCGATGGACCGAATTTCAGTTAGCAGTCGGTCGCCGATGCGAGAAAGCTCACGTTTGATGACCATCGCCCACTCCCTCGTTCGTCATTGCGCCGTGCGAGATTTGCCGCAGCGATGACAGACCTCGCGCTATCGCCGCTCCGACCACCACCACGCGTGCCTGCACAGGCGTCGCCTGATAAATTTCAGCATCGAATGATTTGCCTGAACCCCGGCGGGCAAACTACCCAAGATCGGCGTTACGTCAACTGGCTTCGCCCGTGAGTCATTGCCTCATAAGCAGCCAACTATCATGAGATATTTTGCTTGAATCCGTTTGGCGTTGCTGGCGGACAGGCGCTGTCTGGCCGTTGGTGACGTCTGATACGCGACAGGGCTGGTTGCCCGGTGACAGCTTCTATTGAAGCCCGCCCCGCCCCTCCTGAAAAAGACTTTTGTTGGTCATTGACCAGCGGTTGTTCTTTGCCCATTCCGGCACTCTGCCGAGCGCTGGAGGGGCGCGCCAACTCGAGGGGTGTCCGTAACGGGTCGGCAGCAGCCATGGGCGCGATGCCCAAAGCAAACGTCCGCTGGCGTCGCCATGGGCCGTCCACACGTCAGCTAGGCCGGTCATCGCGCGCGCCGCAAAGGTGTCGCAGGTTGGAACATACAAGCGCCTCCGCGCTCTATTCCCGCATGACCGCCAACGTTTTCACCTTCATCTACCGTCATCCCCGTTTGATCGGCTGGGGGCTTCTGCTCGGAACGACAGCGACCTTGGTAGCGCTCATAGCCTAGGCAGTAGCGCCTCAACCCGCACCGAGCACTAATGTCCATCCAAAAGCGGACCCGACAAGAGTCAGCCAAGGGTCGACAGCAGTCCAAGGGATCGGACCGGACATCGGACATTCTCGACGGTGGTTGAGGGTTGGATACGCAGCACAGAACCGGACGGCCAGACCGGCGTCACGGGGTTGCGTACCTTCGTCGGATTCGAACGGGAATTCGGTCGATACGAGGTGAGTCTGGGCTATCTCCGCCAGCAGGACGTGCGCGACAACGCGCCCGACCGCATCTGGCACGCACCTTTCATCGGGGTCGGTGTCGCCTTGTGATGCCCGCTCGCCTTGTAGTTTGATGGGCGTGCAAGGCGGGACCCCACCCGGTATGAAATAACATATTGAATGAGCTTAATACCTCAGGGCGAGACGGGGTCCCGACAGACGCCAGTCAGCATGCGCGCCAACGTGTTTTTTATAGCGAATTGAATCGCCTAGGCTGCCCCTCGACGGGGTCCGATTTCGATGCCGATCCACAGCCAGGGGGCCACCCCGTCGCCGGGGCGGCGCTCCGTAGGTCGCGTTACCCTACCAGCGGGCGCGCTGGCCGCCTTGGAGCTGGTACTGGATCCGGTCGAGTCGGGCGTCCAGGTCATAGTACTCGCGCGCCGACAGGCCGTTACGGGCGTAGTGGTACTCGAGGCTCTGGTACTGCTGCAGCTGGCGCGACAAGGCGCGGGCCTCGCGGCGGTGCAAGGCTCCATTCCAAGCCAGACGCTCGATGTGCTGCGACAGGGCCTGGGCGCGGTACTGGAGGTTCTGGGGGGCGTAGCCGCGGCCATAGCCGTAGTCCTGGCCGTATCCGCGCCCATAGCCATAGTCCTGGCCGTAACCCGACGAGCCGAAACTGAGTGTGACGCCCACGTTCTGGGCCAACGCCGGGGTCGATACCAAGACCGCGGACGCCGCCAGAACCGGAAGCAGAGCGTTCCTGATCATCGCGGTCTTCATTGCAGTGTCCTTTCGTGGCCGGGAATATCCCGGTCTATGAACACACAAGACCACGTGGGGCCTGACCGCAGTCTGAGGACGGCGTTGTACAGCAGTCAGCAATCTGGCCGCGGGCGGGTGTATTGGCGTTGACAGGCGAAACAAGCCAGGTCGAAGGCCACCCTAACGTGCACCGGCGCGTGGAGAAAAAATGGATGCCTGGATTGTGGATCGGCGTCGCAGTTAGAGCCCATCGAACGGGCCTTAAGTAGCTGAACCAGCACAAGAAAGGCACGTTTGCGCGCAAGTGGATCGGCATTCTTGGTACCCCTCACCTCCCCCGAAATTGGGCTAATTCAATAAGTTAGTTTGAGCTCGGTAGGGTCCCGTGTTGAGCGCCGATTTACAGCCTACGTCAGCGCAATCGTAGTCCTAGGTGGTGTGGACAAAGTGTCTGATCCACAGTCGGATGGATGCGACGACGACGAAGCCGAGGAAGCTGTCGGCGGTCTTGTCGTATCGGGTAGCCAGTCGTCGGCTGTGTTTGAGCT
>NZ_JAFCVJ010000018.1:0-60589 GCF_049896985.1 Brevundimonas sp. SL161
CTGGCCTTGGCCAGAACCATCGTGATCGCAGCCGTCAGCGTCGTCTTGCCGTGGTCCACGTGACCGATCGTGCCGATGTTGCAATGCGGCTTGTTACGTTCGAACTTTTCCTTGGCCATGGCCAAACTCCTGATGGCCCGGCTCGGGGGCGCTGGTGCTTATCAAAAATATGGAGCGGGTAGACGGAATCGAACCGACATATTCAGCTTGGAAGGCTGCTGTATTACCATTATACTATACCCGCACAGAAACCACGGCAGTCCTTTGTTTTCACAAAGAAACTTCCGCAGCTGATCGTCCTCGAAAACCCTGCCGTCCGTATCGAAAGCGCGTGGTGGGGGAAGCAGGACTCGAACCTGCGAAGCTTACGCAGGGGATTTACAGTCCCCCCCCTTTGCCACTCGGGACATTCCCCCAGCGCGCTATGTCGATCCGTCCGAACCGTCCCTGACCAATCTTTCGACCGGCGTCGGAACAAAAGGCTTCGGGGTCGGGACACGCCTGAGATAGAGGGAGCGCCAGACCCGAAAGCCCTAGGGCTCCAAATCGGAGGGCGTCTTATAGTGTCGAGAAATCCAGAACGCAACGACCGGAAATCGGGCCAAAAGCCGACCGGCAAACCGGCCTTCAAAGGCCGGTCCGGCGACGCTTCGCCAGAGTCCAAAGGGGCGCCCAAGGGCGGTCCCGACCGCGGTGGCTGGAACCCCAACCCGCCAACCAAGGCCTTCTCCACCGCCGCGCCGCGCGCCGGGCGGGGCAAGGTCGACGCCGACGGCTTCGTGTGGGGCCGTCATCCTGTACTGGCGGCGCTGGCGAACCCGGCGCGCAAGGGCATGGGGCGTCTGCTGGCGACCGCCGATCGCGCCGCCGAGCTGGAACGCGACGGCATCCCCAACGGCCACAAGGTCGACGTGATCGAATCGCTGGCGCTGGAGCGGATGCTGCCCGCAGGCGCGGTGCACCAGGGCCTGGCCTTCAAGGTCCAGCCGCTGGAAGGCGTGGCGATCGAGGACTTCGCCGATCCGGCCGAGGGAATCATCGTCATGCTGGATCAACTGACCGACCCCCAGAACGTCGGGGCCATCTTCCGCTCGGCCCTGGCGTTCGGCGCGCGGGGAATCATCGTTCAGGACCGGCATTCGCCGGTGCTGGCCGGAGCGCTCGCCAAGGCGGCGGCCGGGGCGACGGAGCGCCTGCCGTGCGCGCGGGTGACGAATCTGTCCCGGGCGCTGGAGCGGCTGGCCGATCTGGGCTGGCGGGCGGTCGGACTGGATGGATCGTCCGAGGAACTGCTCGAGAATGCGCTGGATGACCGGCCGACCGTTCTGGTCATGGGCTCCGAAGGCGACGGCATCCGCCGTCTCGTCGCCGAACACTGCGACGTCCTGGCCAGGATCCCCATGCCGGGCGGCTTCGAGAGCCTCAACGTATCCAATGCGGCGGCCGTGGCCCTCTATGAAGCGACCAAGAAACAGCGCGGCTAGTGGCTTTCCTCCCCGTGGTCGTTCGGCGACGGGGAGGAGACTTGGCGCACGACGTTCGCGACGCTAGAGACCGCCAATGGAATTCCTCAGCTCTCCCGAACTCGCCAGCCAGTTGACCGCGCTCGGTCAGGTCATGGCCATCGACCTGGTGCTCGCAGGTGACAACGCCGTGGCCGTGGGCCTGGCCGCCGCCGCCCTTGCGCCCGAACAGCGCAAGAAGGCGATCCTGATCGGTCTGGCGGCCGCCGTCGTGCTGCGGATCGGTTTCGCCCTGATCACGGTGCAGCTTCTGGCCATTGTCGGCCTGCTGCTGGCGGGCGGCATCCTGCTGCTTTGGGTCTGCTGGAAGATGTGGCGCGAACTGCAGGAGCATAAGACTCACGACCAGGCCGAGGCCGAGGCCGAGCTCGAAACCGCCCTGTCCGCCCACCACGGCGGCGGACCGGCCCCCGAGGCCCTGGGCCTGAAGCGCAAGACCTTCGGCGCCGCCCTGCTGCAGATCATGATCGCCGACGTGACCATGTCGCTCGACAATGTGCTCGCCGTGGCCGGCGCGGCTCACGAGCATCCGTGGATCATGGTGTTCGGCCTGATCCTGTCCATCGCCCTGATGGGGCTGGCCGCGACCTTCATCGCCAAGCTGCTGAACAAGTACCGCTGGATCGGCTACATCGGCCTGGTCATCGTCCTGTACGTCGCCCTGCACATGATCTGGGACGGCGCGCGCTCGGTCGTGGTGCGGACCGGCAATCTGGAGCAATTCAACGCCGCCGCCCCGGCCTTCCTCGATATCTCCCCCTATGAGGTCGAGAAGTTCCAGCAGGGCGTGCGGACCGAGGACAGCGCCCTGCCCGGCACAGGCGAGCCCCTGACCTCGCCTGATGCAGCGGCGGAGGCCGCTTCCGCCCCGACCGGGACCGCAGTAGCCTCACCGGAGCCGGCAAAGGCGGAATAGTCCGCCGACCCGGCCGCAAGGCGGAGGCTGAAGTGAGCGTCATTCTGATTTCCGCGCTGATCGCGGGGCCGATGACGGCCGCGCCGGTCGCACCGCCCGCGGTCGTCGTCCAGGCGGGACCGCGATCCGTGCCGGTCGGCGACCCCCTGCGGCGGACGCTGCTGAATACGCTGCGTCCGTCGGTCGAGGACGAGCTGGGCCAGCCGGTTCAGTTCATGGTCGATACGCTGAAGATCCAGGGCGACTGGGCCTTCTACGCCGGCTCGGTGCAGCGCCCCGACGGCCGCCCCATCGACTTCGCCCAGGCCGGCTTCGCCGAAGCGATTGCCGAGGGCGTGTTCGACGGCCCGGCGACCTATGGGCTGATGCACCGCGTGAAAGGACGCTGGACGGTGACCGTCTTCGTCATCGGCCCGACCGACGTGGCCTATATCGGCTGGCCCGACGCCTACGGCGCGCCGCTGAGTCTGTTCGAATAGTCAGGCCCCGCGCAGCCAGCCGGTGATCGACACGCGGTCGGCCCCGGCCGACAGGGCGACCTGGGTCACCGAATGGGGGGCCGGGACCTTGAGCAGGTTCAGGGTGTTGAAGCGCGGGGTGAAGGCCTCGCCGACATTGCCCTCGGCATCGTGGAAGGCCAGCAGGCCGCCCCAGTCGATCCGCCAGCCGGGCGTCAGGCCCAGGACATAGGCATAGAGGCGGTTCTTCCCCTCGGCCGTGTCGTCATGCTCGGTCAGGAAGTGCCCCTTGCGGAAGCGGGTCAACTGGGCGTCGGCCGAGGCGATGCCGGGCTCGCCCGTCGCCTCCCGCATCAGGCCTAGGAAGGCCTTGCCGTTGAGGAAGGCGACCAGATCGGCCCAGACGGGAGCGGCTGCTCCGGCTTCGGCGAGATCGTAGATCGGATGTTTGTCGAACAGGTACTGAAACGCGTCAGTCGCGGCGGCCTGGACAGCCTGGCCCAGGGTCTGACGCTGGTGCGGCTCCAGCGAATACAGCCAGGCGCCGGGGAGATCGACATGACCGGTCGAGCGGCGGGTGACGACGTTGAAGTCGGGCTGCTCCGCTTCGGCCCGCAGGTGTTCGGCACAGGAAGCCGCCAGCAGGTCGTGAAGTTGGGCGCGGCCGGTGGCGGCGAGGCGCTCGCGCACCGCCGAGAGGGTCGCCGGGGAGTGATCCGCCAGCGTGGGCTTCACTGAGCCCCTCCGAACCGCTCGCTCCATTCGGCGACCTGGACGTCCTCGATCTTCCTGAACAGGACCTCGGCCGCAGCGACAGTCTGACCGCGCGGGAGTTGGTCCAGAAGCGCGGCGTTGGGGGCGGGCCAGCTGAGATCCGTCTCGCCCACGGCGGCGACGATCTTCCCGGCCGAGAAGGGCATGACGGGCGCGGCGATGCGGGCGAACAGGGCGACGAGGTTCAGGCCCGTGCGAACACCCACGGCGGCGCGATCGACATCGGTCTTGAACGCGGTCCAGGGCGCGGCTTCCTGCAGGTATTCGTTGCCCAGGACCCAGACGGCGCGCAGGGCCTGGCAGGCCTTGCGGAACTCCAGGGCCTCGAAGGCCTCGGTCGCCTCGGCGATGCCGGCGCGGATGTCGGCGTCGAGCTTGGCTTCCAAGGGGCCGGGTTCGCCGCCCTCGGGGACGACGCCGTCGAATTTCGACTCGGCGAACTTGACGATGCGGTTGACGAAATTGCCCAGGACGTCGGCCAGGTCCTTGTTCGTCGTCGACTGGAACTGTTCCCAGGTGAAGGCCGCATCCGACCCTTCCGGCCCATAGGCCGTCAGATGCCAGCGCCAGTAGTCGGCGGGCAGGATCTCCAGCGCCTGGTCCATAAAGACGCCGCGCTTCTGCGACGTGGAGAACTTGCCGCCGTACCAGTTCAGCCAGTTGAAGGCCTTCAGCGTATCGACGGTCTTCCACGGCTCGCCGGAGCCGAGAATGGTCGCGGGGAAGCTGACGGTGTGGAAGGCGACGTTGTCCTTGCCCATGAACTGGACGTAGCGGACGTCGTCCGCGCCCTCGTCCAGCCGCCACCAGTCGCGCCAGGTCGTGCCGTTGGCCTCGGCCCATTCCTCGGTCGCGCCGATATATTCGATCGGGGCGTCGAACCAGACGTAGAAGACCTTGCCCTCCATGCCCGGACGCGAACCGCCGTCGGGGCCGACCACCGGCACGCCCCACTTCAGGTCGCGGGTGATGCCCCGGTCGATCAGACCTTCGTCGAGGTGTTTGAGCGCGATCGAACGGGCCAGGGTCTGCCAGTCGGTCTTCGACTCGATCCAGGCGCGGATCTGGCCCTCGATCTTCGTCTGCAGCAGATAGAGGTGGCGGGTGTCGCGAACCTCCAGATTGGTCGAGCCCGAAACCGAAGAATAGGGGGCGATCAGGTCGGTCGGGTCCAGCAGGCGGCCGCAGTTGTCGCACTGGTCGCCGCGCGCGCCCACGTGGCCGCAGTGGGGGCAGGTCCCCTCGACATAGCGGTCGGGCAGGAAGCGGGCGTCGTCGATCGAATAGATCATCCGGTCGACCCGTTCCTCGATCAGGCCGTTCTCCTCCAGCACCTTGGCAAAATGCTGGGTCAGGCGGCGGTTGGGCTCGCGCGAGGAGCGACCGAACCAGTCGTAGCTGAGGCCGAAGGCGGCGCCGGCGGCCTTCTGGATCTCGTGCTGTTCGTCGCAATAGGTCTGGACGTCCTGACCCGCGGCGCCGGCGGCCAGTTCGGCAGGCGTACCGTGTTCGTCGGTGGCGCAGATGTAGAGGGTCTCGTGCCCCTGGGCGCGCTTGAAGCGGGCGAAGACGTCGGCCGGCAGCATCGAGCCCGCCAGATTCCCCAGATGCTTGATGCCGTTGATGTAGGGCAGCGCCGAGGTGATGAGGATGCGGGCCATGATCGTCCGATGTTGGGGAAGGCGACCATATAGAGAGGGGCGGGCCCGGCGGCAAAGTCCTAGCTGAACGCCGTGAATCCGAGCTGCACCGCCATGGCCAGCAGGGCCAGGGTCCCGACGGCAAAGGCGTTGAATCGCAGCCTCACATTGTTGCCGTTCAGATGGATCAGGCTATGGGCCAGGCGCGAGGCGACGAAGATCCACGCTGTGACGGCCAGGCCCGGCCCCGTCGCCCCCAGATGCAGGGCCAGCAGCACCAGAACGTAGAACAGCACCGGCGTCTCGAACTGGTTGGCGTAGTTGTTGGAGATCAGGCGAACCGGCGCGGGCCAGGCGTCGTTAGAGGCCGCGACCGCCGCGAGCGGGACCTCGCGCCGACGCAGGGCACCGATTCGGGACACGCCGACGAGGCCGACAAGGCCGAGGGTCAGGGCGATCTGGACCAGAAGGGGGGCGATCAGGGACATCGGGCGACTCCGAGTTTTGAATCGCTACTCTCTCCGGGTCGACCCTAAGGCAACGCTTGAGCCGAATCCGGCAGCCTTCTGGCCACCCGCATGAACCGCCCCGTCAACAGGGCGGAAGACACCAGGCTGGCGATGATCACGGCCCAGACCAGGCCATTGACCCCGATCTGGTGCGCCAGGACCCAGCCCAAAGGCATCATGACCCCGCCATAGGCGGCGAAGTGGATGATCGTCGGCCACCAGACATCGCCCGCTGCGCGGTTGGCCTGGGCGGCGACGACCTGGATTCCGTCGGCCACGAAGAACAGGGTCGCAAGAACCAGGGCGGGCGCAGCGATGGCCAGCAGCAGGGGATCACGATTGTAGGCCCCGACCATCAGATGCGCGCTGGGCCAGACCAGCAGGGCGACGATCAGGGTCAGGCCGGTGACCACGCCGATCCCGACCAGGCCTGCCCGCAACGCGCCTTCGCTGTCCCCTGCCCCATAGGCGCGACCGACAAGCACAGCCGTCGCCGACGACAGGCCCATGGGAACCATGAAAACGATCGCGGACACGTTCAGCACCACGGCCCAGGCGGCGGTCTCGTTGGCACCCAGCTGACCGGCGATGAAGGTCATGGCGGCGAAGGCCGCGACCTCAATGAAATAGGACGAGCCGCCGCCATAGCCGATGCGGCGCTGTTCGGCGGCGGCGACCGGATCGGGCCTCGGCCGGGTGAAGATCCCCAGCGCCCGCGCCTCCGGCAGGCGGACAATGTAGATCACCAGGAAGATCGCCAGCGCCGCCCGCGCCGCGAAGGTCGCCCAGCAGGACGCCTCGGCGCCATTGATGCCGAGGCCGAGCAGATCGGGCACCAGCAGCAGGTTGAGGGCCAGATTGACGCCGTTGGCGACCCACATGGCGACCATGCCGGGCTTGGGTTTGCCGAGCGCCTCGAGGAAGAACTGGGCCGCGACCGACACAAGATAGGCCGGCATCGACAGGGCGAGCACGATCAGGGCCGGGCCCGCGCCCTCGGCCAGACCGGCCTCGAGGTTGAGCTGGCGGAGGAGCCAGGGGCCGAGAAACACGAGGGCGATGCAGGCGGCGACGCCGAGCTGCAGCGCATAGACGAGCCCGCGCCGGAGGACGGCGCCGACCTCGGCGCGGCGTCCCTCGCCCAGCATCCGGGCCGTCATGACCTGGACCCCGAACAGCAGGCCGACGGCAGTGACCACGATGATCGAATGCGGTGCCCAGGCCAGCGAATGGAAGGCCAGCTCCCGCGAGGCGTAGTTGCCGACCACGATCGCGTCGGTCAGCCCCATGGTCATGATGCCGATGCGCGCCAGCACCACCGGCCAGGCCAGGGTCAAGAGCTCGCGCGTCGCGGTGCGGGTGGAGGGGGAGAGCATGGTGGCGGGTGACTGGTGATGGAGGGTTGAAGCGGTCGTCGCGGGTTGGCGGGATTACGTCACCGGAGGCCTGTTCACCAGCTGCCAATCACGAACCATGTTCACCAGGCCCCCATCTCGCGGAGCTGTTTCGCCAGATCCTCGGGCATGTCGCCGGCGTCGAGCGAAGACAGGTCCGGCGGGGCGTCTTTCGGCTCGAGGTAGCGCCAGCCCTGGAAGGGGCGACGGGCCTGGGGCGCGGTGCGGATGACCTCGGGCGACAGCTTGATCAGGCACATGGAGGCCTTGCCCTCCCCACTGGTCGAGACATCCAGAATGGGCATCCGGCAGGTCACCGAGCCCTTCATCACCCAGTAGAGGGAGCCGCCGTCCTCGAGCTCGGGCGCGCGCTTGGGCGTCATCCGGGTGTTGACGGTCAGCCATTCGCCCTTGGCCGCGCGGCGTTCCAGTGTTTCTATGTGGACGACGCCGACGCACAGCTTGATCATGTGGAGAGGCATGGGCGGTCACTAGCATCTCCCTCCCCGACCGGGGAGGGTCGTCGCGAAGCGACGGGGTGGGAACGGCGGGTGATGCGGATGCAGGAGGGCGGCGTTTCGCCTTGCCGCCCCCACCCGGTCTCCGCCGCGCTGCGACCACCCTCCCCCGAGGGGGAGGGAGAGACTTATGTGCTAGCCTCGACCTTCGCCAGCACGGCGTCAGCGGTCACCTGATCCCCGACGGCGAAGCCGATCTCGCCGACCACGCCGTCGAACGGCGCGACAAGGGCGTGCTCCATCTTCATGGCCTCAAGCACGATGATCGGCTGGCCCCTGGTCACGATGTCGCCGGCCCTGGCGGGCGTGGCGACGATCTTGCCGGGCATGGGGGCGCGGAGGGAGCCGTCCGAGGCTGAGCCACCGCCGGCCCTTTCCGCCACGCCGCCGCGCCAGGCGACACTGATCGCCTCACCATCGGCGAACAGGATGTCGCCGTCATCCTCTCCATAGGCCCAGTTGAAGACCCGATCACCGACCAGAACCTGCTGGTTGACGACCTCGGCCGGAATCTGATCCGCGCCAATCAGCCATTTGAACCCGTCCGTCGTGTCGGTCAGGACGGGCCGGACGACGGGCTTGCTGCCGATGCGGGCGGCATAGCTGGCGCTCGACGGGCCATTCAGGCGGAAGCCGAACGTCGCGCCGGGCAGGCCCTCGAACGGCGACGCCCTGTCTGCGCCTTTGAACCCGGTGCGGGAATGCCACTCGTCTTCGGCCGCCAGGGCGATGGCGGCGGCTTCGATGTCCGGGTCGTGCGCGGCCGCCAATGTGTCCGCCTCCGCCGCGATCAGGCCCGTATCGACATCGGCCGTCACGAAACGGGGATGGCGCAGCAGGCGGGTCAGGAAGCCGGCGTTGGTCCTGACCGGCCAGACCTCGACCTCGCCGCAGGCCTGCGCCAGACGCTCCGCCGCCGCCGCCCGCGTGTCTTCATGCACGATCAGCTTGGCGATCATCGGGTCGTAGAACTGGCTGACCTCGCCGCCCTGTTCGACGCCGGTGTCGACACGGATGTCGTCAGGCAGCACGAAATGATCCAGCCGCCCGATCGAGGGCAGGAAGCCGTTGGCCGGATCCTCGGCGTAGAGGCGGGCCTCCATGGCCCAGCCGTTCATCGGGATATCGGCCTGTTTCAGCGGCACGGGCTCGCCCGCCGCGGCGCGGAACTGCCATTCGACCAGGTCGACGCCGGTGATGGCCTCGGTGACCGGGTGTTCGACCTGCAGCCGGGTGTTCATCTCCATGAACCAGATACGGTCGGCCTTGAGCCCGTCGGAGGCGTCGGCGATGAACTCGATGGTGCCCGCGCCGATATAGTTCACGGCTTTCGCTGCCTTCACCGCCGCTGAGGTGACGGCCTCGCGGGTCGCGGCGTCCATGCCCGGGGCCGGGGCCTCCTCGATGACCTTCTGGTGGCGGCGCTGCAGGGAGCAGTCGCGCTCGTACAGGTGGACGACCTCGCCGTGGCTGTCGCCGAAGACCTGAACCTCGATGTGGCGGGGTGAGAGGATGTATTTCTCGATCAGCACCCGGTCGTCGCCGAAGCTGGAGGCCGCCTCGCGTCGGCACGAGGCCAGGCCGTCGAGGAAGGCTTCGCCGGCGTCGACGCGCCGCATCCCCTTGCCGCCGCCGCCCGCGACCGCCTTGATCAGGACCGGATAGCCGATGGCGTCGGCCTCGGATTTCAGCCGGTCGGGCGACTGGTCCTCGCCCATATAGCCGGGCGTGACCGGGACCCCGGCCTCGACCATCAGCTTTTTGGCGGCGTCCTTGAGGCCCATGGCGCGGATCGAGGCCGGCGGGGCGCCGATCCAGACGATGCCCGCCGCCATCACCGCCTCGGCGAACTCGGCGTTCTCCGACAGGAAGCCGTAGCCGGGGTGGATGGCCTCGGCGCCCGTGGCCCTGGCCGCCGCCAAGACCTTGTCGGCGACGAGGTAGGATTCGCGCGCCGCCGCCGGGCCGATCAGGACGGCCTCATCGGCCTCGCGGACATGAAGGGCCCCGGCGTCGGCCTCTGAATAGACGGCGATCGTGCGGATCCCCATCCGCTTTGCGGTGCGGAAGACGCGACAGGCGATCTCGCCACGATTGGCGACCAGGACTGACTTAAACATGGGCCCGGTTTAGAGGGGCGGAGGGCGATTGTCTCCTCCCTCGCCGGGGGAGCGCGACTCCAAAAAAGAGTCGACAGAGTCGACAGAGTCTACATCGACGGACGTGTGGCGGCGACGATGTCAAAGACCGGGAGACAGTGTCTCACGGTTTTCAGGGGCGCCTGGAATAAGGCTATAAATCACGGCCGGGCGTTGGAATTACAGAGAAATTCCGGGCGTGCGTTGATGGGTATGGCGTGGGATCTCCTTCTCCCCTTGTGGGAGAAGGTGGCAGCCGAAGGCTGACGGATGAGGGGTCACTCCGGCGGCTGAAGTCATGGATGGACCACTGCTCATTCGGCTGGAGCCGGTGTCACCCCTCACCCGCCGGCGCAAGGACGATCGCTGCGCTCTCGTGCGCCGCCTCCCTCTCCCGCAAGGGGAGAGGGCAAGTCCCCTATTCCGCCCAGCGCGGGGCGCGCTTGTCGAGGAAGGCGCGGACGCCTTCCTGGCCTTCGTCGGAGACGCGGGCGCGGGCGATGCGTTTGGCGGTCTCCTCCATCAGGCCGTGATCGATGTGGCGTCCGGCGACGTCGCGAACCAGTCGCTTGGCCTCGCCCATGGCGCCGGGGGCGTTCTGGGTCAGGCTGTCGGTCAGCATGGAGATGAACTCGTCCATCGAGCCCTCGGGCAGGACCATGTCGACGATCCCGGCGTGGGCGGCATAGTCGGCGTCGAAGATATTGGCGGTCAGGAACAGCTGCTTCGCGCGGCGGGCGCCGACGGCCTCGATCACATAGGGAGCGATGGTCGCGGGGATGAGCCCCAGCTTGACCTCGGAGAAGGCGAAACGGCTGCCCTCGACCGCCACGGCCATGTCGCAGGCGCAGACGATGCCGGCCCCGCCGCCCATGGCCGCGCCCTCGACGAGGGCGACCGTCAGGGCCGGGATGTCATGCAGGGCCTTGAGCATTTTCGCCAGCATCATGGCGTCGCCGCGGTTGTCGCTCTCGGACCAGCCGGCGGCGTCGGCCATCCAGTTCAGATCTCCGCCGGCGCTGAAGGTGCCGCCCGCGCCGCGGATGAAGACGACGCGCACGTTGTCGGCCCCGTGCAGCGTCTCGAACGTCTCGTACAGGGCCGCGACGGTGGCGGCGTCGAAGGCGTTCTTCTTGTGCGGCCGGTTGATGGTGACGAACACCACGCCGTCGGCGGTGCCGTCCACCTGGATCAGGTCGTCGTTCGCGTCGGGCGCCGGGTCGCTCAACAGCGGGTGGGAGATCGCATTGATCTCGGCGGCCTCGGCATCGGTGATGTCCAGGGCGTTCAGGTCGGCTTCGGTGGGTTTGTCGGTCATGGGAAACTCCTCAATCACATCCTGAACACGCCAAAGGTCGTGTCGGCTATCGGTGCGTTCAAACTGGCCGAGATGGCCAGACCGAGAACGTCGCGGGTCTGGGTCGGGTCGATGACTCCGTCGTCCCAGAGGCGGGCGGTGGCATGGTAGGGATTGCCCTCGTCCTCGTATTTCTGACGAACGGGCGCCTTGAAGGCTTCGGCCTGTTCGGGAGTCCAGCTGTCGGCGTCGCGGTGGACGGTGGCGAGGACGCTGGCCGCCTGTTCCCCGCCCATGACGCTGATCCGGCTGTTGGGCCAGGTGAACAGGAAGCGCGGGCCGAAGGCGCGGCCGCACATGCCGTAGTTGCCGGCGCCGAAGGAGCCGCCGATCAGGATGGTGAACTTGGGCACGCCGGCCGAGGCGACGGCGGTGACCAGCTTGGCCCCGTCCTTGGCGATGCCGCCGGCCTCGTATTTTCCGCCGACCATGAAGCCGGAGATATTCTGCAGGAAGACGAGCGGGATCTTCCGCTTGCAGGCCAGTTCGATGAAGTGGGCGCCCTTCAGCGCGCTCTCGGAGAACAGCACGCCGTTGTTGGCCAGGATGGCGACCGGATAGCCCCAGATGCGGGCGAAGCCGCAGACCAGGGTGGTGCCGTACAGCGATTTGAACTCCTCGAACTCCGAGCCGTCGACGAGGCGGCCGATGACCTCGCGCACGTCATAGGGAGCGCGGACGTCGTCGGGGATGAGGCCGTAGAGTTCGGCGGGGTCGAGAACGGGATCACACGGCTCGCGCACGTCCATGTCGACGCGTTTGACGCTGTTCAGGTGGCCGACGATGTCGCGCACGATCTCCAGCGCGTGTTCGTCGTTGTCGGCAACATAGTCGACGACGCCGGACTTCCGCGAATGGGTCTCGGCACCGCCCAGGTCCTCGGCCGAGATGACCTCGCCGGTGGCGGCCTTCACCAGCGGCGGGCCGGCCAGGAAAATGGTGCCCTGGTTCCTGACGATGACCGTCTCGTCGGACATGGCCGGGACATAGGCGCCGCCGGCGGTGCAGGAGCCCATGACGCAGGCGATCTGGGGGATGCCCTTGGCCGACATCTGCGCCTGGTTGAAGAAGATGCGGCCGAAGTGGTCGCGGTCAGGGAAGACCTCGGCCTGATGCGGCAGGTTGGCCCCGCCGGAATCGACCAGATAGACGCAGGGGAGATTGTTCTGTTCGGCGATCTCCTGGGCCCGCAGGTGCTTCTTCACCGTCATCGGGAAATAGGCGCCGCCCTTCACCGTCGGGTCGTTGGCGACGATCATGACCTCGCGGCCCGAGACCCGGCCGACGCCGCAGATCATGCCGGCGCCCGGCGCCGCGTCGCCGTACATGCCGTTAGCGGCGAGCTGGCCGACCTCAAGGAAGGGCGAGCCTGGATCGAGCAGGCGTTCGACGCGGTCGCGAGGCAGAAGCTTGCCGCGCGAGACGTGGCGGTCGCGGCTGGCGTCCGATCCGCCGCGACCGGCCTTGGCCACCCGCTCGCGCAGCTCGACGTTCAGGGCCGTGTTGTGGGCGTGGAGCGCCTTGAAGGTCGGCGATTGCGGGTCGATGGCGGAGGTCAGCTTCGGCATGGCGCGAGGTTTACGAGCGGTCGCGACGGAAGGCAAAGGGTGCGCAACGGTCTCTCCCTCCCCGTCCGGGGAGGGTGGCCGCGAAGCGGCCGGGTGGGGGCGGCCGGCGAGCCGGACGCCGATTGCCCGTGTTTCGCCGCGCCCTCCCCACCCGGTCTCCGCTTCGCGCCGACCACCCTCCCCCGAGGGGGAGGGAGAGGGTTACTTTCGGAGCAGCCGGTCGCGCGCCGCATTCAGCCGTGCCGCCAATCCCTCGGTGCCGCCCTGATCCGGGTGGGCGCGCCCCATGAGACGGCGCCAGGCGGCGTTGATCGCTTCGGGGGTGGCGTCGGCCCCGACGCCGAGGATCGAGCGGGCGTCGACGTCCCCCAGGGTTTCGCGCTTCGCGGCGACCTGCCGGATGCGAGACGCAACGGTCAACCAAAGCGCCGCCCCGACCAGCGCGCCGCCGCTGATCCACGCGCCCTTCGACAGGGCCAGCGCTCCTCCGGCCAGCATGGCGGCCGATACGAGCGTGGCGGCGACTCGCCATTGGCCGCGCCGGGGACCTTCGGTCTGACGGCCCAGCCGGACCAGGGCCCAGACTCCGATGCCGACCAGCACCAGCCAGATCAGACCCATGGCGGGACCTGGGTCAGGCCGCCGCGTCCAGGGCCGGCAGAGCGACCTCATCCAGGCCGAGCGACTGCATCAGATTGCGCATCTCCTGACGCGCGGCGACGTGGGCCAGGGACACGGCCACGGGGCGGACCTCGTTTGACAGGTCTGCGACGGTCAGGCCGAAAGGGAAGAGCTCGCGGTAGATGACCCGGTCTCGCAGGCCCGGGCCGACGCGGAAGCCGACCCGCTTGGCCAGTTTCTGCATCTTGTCGTCCAGGCGACGGCGGTTGCGGGCCTCGGCGACGGCGAGGCGGTTGGTGATGATGACCCAGTCGATGGCGGCGTGGCGGCCTTCCGAGATCGCGCGGTGCTTGCGGGCCTCCCAGACGCTCTCGGAATAGGTGGAGGGCTTGAGAAGGTCGAGCGTCACCGGATCGACCGTGCCCAGCATGTCGAAGTCGACGAAGCTGTCGTTCATCGGGGTGACGATCTGGTCGGCGCGGGCGTGGGCCGCGCGTGACAGGGCGGTGTCGCCGCCGGGGGTGTCGATCAGGATGATTTCGGCGCCTTGCGCCTCGGCGAAGGCGGCCTCGAAGCAGGCGATCTGGTCGGCCTCGCCGGCCCTGGCCAGAGCCTTGCCGTCGCCGAGATCCGGCTCGATCGGCATGGGCAGGATCACGCCGTTGGCGGCGGTCCAGGCGGCGCGGTGGGCAAAGAAGTGACTCATGGATCGCTGGCGCAGGTCCAGGTCCAGGATGGCCACCCGCCGGCCCGCGTGCAGCAGTCCGCACACGATATGGATGGCGAGGGTGGACTTGCCCGCCCCGCCCTTTTCGTTGCCGACGACGATGACCTGAGGCTGCGTCATGAACCGATGATCCGAAAGCTGGCGACGACCGACTCACTCGCCGGTCGCCATGGTTCGCCAGAATCGGGCTCGCCGTCGCCTTCGTCAACGAAAGGTTAAAAGACGGCTGTGGATGGGATCGTCGGGGCTCACCGCTCCCCTATACCCGTGCACCCCGGCGAAGGCCGGGGTGCACGGATGATGGATTGGGAGGCTAGCCCCGGCGCAGGCAACCCAGCTGTGCCGCATCGGCGGCGCGGCAGACGGCGCGGGCGGCGTCGGCGGGGGCGACGACCTTGAGGCGGGTCAGGCGGCGCCCATCGACCTCAACCGCTTCGAACACAGGAGACAGTTCGGCAACCGCATGGCCGGCTGAGGCAATACGCGTCCAGGCGGCGCGGGCGGCGCCCGGGCTGGAGAAGGCGCCGAGTTGAAGCGTCGTGCGAGGCGACGCAGGCGCAGTTGGTGCCGCCGTAGTGGCGCGGACCACAGCGCGTTCGACATGGTGCGCCTGCATTCGGTCCGAGACCTGCTGGACGACCGCCTCAGCCACCATGGGAGCCGCGGCCTCGATCAGGGCGGGTGCGGCGCGTTCGACCGCGCCGCGCAGGCCGGCGTCGCGCGCGTCCCACAGATCATGCGGATCCATGACCTCGACCCGCAGCGCGCCGGGGTTCACGACCGCCTCGGTCATGGCCAGCGCGGGACGCAGGCCGCCCTCGGCCGCCGAGCGCACGGGTCGATGCACACTGTGGCGCTGCCCCCCGTCAAGAGGGATATCGGCCACGGCCTGGGCCATGGACTCGAACCGGTGCGGGTCGCCCTCGACCAGGCTGCACGACGAGGTCGCGAGGCCGGCGAGACCGAGGAGCACTGGACGAAGCATTCTGCTGGGCGTCATAAGCCGACCCTTAGCCGGGCACCTTTTGCCGTCCCGTGCACGAACAGGCTTAAGTCGAAGGGTTAACCCGGTAAGCATGACTGAGAACGCTCCTCCCCTTCCCATCGCGCGAACCGTCGAAGCGTTGCGCACGACCGTGCGCGACTGGCGTCGTCAGGGGTTCGCCGTAGCCTTCGTGCCGACCATGGGCGCCTTGCACGAAGGCCATCTGACCCTGGTGCGCGAGGCTGGACGGCGGGCGGACAAGGTGATCGCCAGCGTCTTCGTCAATCCGACCCAGTTCGCGGCGCATGAGGACCTCGGCGCCTACCCGCGTCGCGAGACAGAGGATGCGGGATTGCTGGCCGGGGCCGGGTGCGACCTGCTGTTCGCGCCGACGGTCGGGGAAATGTATCCCGAGGGCTTCGTCACAGGCATCAGCGTCGGCGGACCGTCGCAAGGGCTGGAGACCGACTTCCGGCCGCATTTCTTCGGCGGGGTGGCCGTGGTCGTGGCCAAGCTGCTCAACCAGGTCCAGGCCGACGTCGCCGTGTTCGGGGAGAAGGACTATCAGCAGCTGCTGGTGGTTCGCCGCATGGCCCGTGATCTGGACATCCCGACCGAGATCGCGGGTTCGGCGACCGAGCGGGACGGGCACGGTTTGGCCCTGTCGTCGCGCAACGCCTATCTGGCCGAGACCGAGCTGACGGTGGCGCGCAGGCTGAACGGCGTCCTGGCCGAGGCGGCGATGAAGGCGGGGGACAGGCGTCCGCTCGCAGCGGTGGAGCGGGAGGCCTACGCCGAGCTGCTGAAGGCCGGGTTCGAGCGGGTGGACTATGTCGCCGTGCGCCGCGCCGACGATCTGGCGGCGTTTGCGAACGGAGTCGTCGATGGACCGGCACGAATCCTGGCCGCCGCCTGGCTGGGAACGACGCGGCTGATCGACAACATGGCAGTCTGACCCCTCGCCAGCTTGACCCCAGGCGGTGGTGCATGTTCCCTCCTCACCGAACGAGGGAATATCAAATGACCACAAAGATGCTCATTGTCGCGGGTCTCGGCGTCGCCGCCCTGCTGTCCGGCTGCGACCAGGCTGGTGTGAAGCTATCGACCAGCGCCGGGGGGCCACACGTCATCGCCGCGTCCGACATCGAGGCAGGCCGCTATGTCGTTCTGGTCGGCGGCTGCAACGACTGCCACACGCCGCAGTACGCCATGACCGGCGGGGCCCGGCCGCCGGAGAGCGAATGGCTGAAGGGCTCGTCCGAGGGACACACCGGGCCGTGGGGCACGACCTATGGCAAGAATCTGCGCATGACCGTCGGCCGAATGACTGAAGACCAGTGGGTCGAACTGCTGGCCACAGGCTCCAGCCTGCCGCCCATGCCCTGGCCGAGCGTCCGCGCGATGTCGGAGGCCGACAAGCGCGCCGTCTATCGCTACATCAAGTCCTTGCCGGGCGACCCGGGCCAGCCTTCGCCGGCCCCCCTGCCGCCCGGCGTGACGCCGCGCGCGCCAGTCGCGCCCGCCGCCTGACCCTCTAGCCGATCGCGCCGACACAGCCCTCGGCGTCGCCGGGGGTCAGGTCGGCCTCGGTCAGGGCCAGGGTCCAGCCGTGGTGGGTATTCAGGCCCCAGCGACGCGCGCCGCCGCCGTCGCCGGCGTCTCCGCCCGCGCTGACCACGACCCGGCGGCCCCTGGGCAGGGCGGCCGGGTCGATCTTGCCCACAGCCAGAGAGGTCGGCTGACCGCCGGCCGAGCCGAAGCCGTCGAAGACGCTCAGGCTCGACCAGTCGCGGCGCAGACCGACCCACCAGGAATCTTCGGTGTTCACGGCCAGAACGGCGACACCCTTGCCCTCGGCAGCGAAGGCGAGCGCGGCCTGCGGGTCGCGGACCATGCGGATCGAGGCGGCCGTGCCGAAGCGATGGCGGGCGCCATCGAAGGCGCGGGTCGGGTCGGTCGGAGCCCAGACCTGGACCTGAAGCTGGCCCTGGCGCGCCAGACCCCAGCCGACGATCTCGCGCCACAGGCCCTCGACGGCGACGGCGTTCTCGGGCTCGGCCCTGGCCATGACGCGGCTCAAAACGGTCTGTTCGCGGTCGGGGCGGAGCTTGGTGTGTGGGCCGTGGGGCGCGTCTTTGGCCTGGCCGACCTTAGCGGCGATGGCGAGGCGGCGCTGGAACAGGACCAGGAGTTCGTCGTCGACGAGGTCGATCTCGTGACGCAGGGCGGCCAGGGCCATCTGCTCGGGCGACATGTCGTCGGGATTCATGTCGGGCCAGACTTGCTGGAGGTTCGATTTCGGCATGGGATTTGGGCTTTCACGGGATGCATTTCGATGAAGGGCGAAGGGGTGCGCCGCCGCCCTGGTTGAGGGCGGTCGCCGGCGAGGCTGTCAGGAGCGAGGAATGCTCGAGGCCTCAGCCGGCGTATCGAAAGCCGTAAAAGCAGGAGCCGAGATAGCAGGCAGCCGCGCGCGAACGGAGCGAAAGGATCGAAAGCGAAGCGCGCAGCGGGGACATGAGTCGAACCGGTTGTGGGGATCGTGTGCGATCCATGGGGCCTTAAGACACGCAACGATCGTGCGACGTCAACCCGGCTCGCGGGCCAGAAGAACAAATCGCGTGCGATTGTCGTCGGAATCCTGAAGATCGTTGCGCAGAACCGTCAGTCCGTAAACCTCGGCCGCAGCGACCGGCGCGATGGCGGCGCGGGTGCGGTCGCCCAGCGCGGCGACCTCCCGGGCGGCCCCGGCGGTGTCGAAGGCCTCGATGATCTCGAAGCCCATGTCGGCCACGGTCCGGGCGCATTGGCGCAGGGCGATGGGATGGCTGGCCACGGTCCGGATCTGTTCGAACTCGGCGCCGTCGACCGCCATCAGGGCCATGCGGATGGGACGCCAGGCATCGCCGACAATCGGCAGGCCCGACTCGGCCACAAGGGTCGCCGCTGGCTCCACGACACCGATGGTCGAGTTCTCGACCGGGATCAGGGCGCAGTCGCAATCGCCCGACTGCACGGCGGCGATGGCTGCGTCGAAGGTCTCATACGGCACATGCTCGTCCCAGGGACGCAGGACCATGCAGGCCTCGTGGCTGAAGGCCCCGGGCGCGCCCTGGAAGGCCGTGCGGCCTGCCCGATCCTCGCTCTCCGGCCTGCCGACAGCCCCGGTGGTCATGCCGCCTTCGACCTGTTGAGGCGGCCCGACTTCAGCCGCTCCGCCACCAGGAAGGCCAGCTCCAGCGCCTGATCGGCGTTGAGGCGCGGATCGCAGTGGGTGTGGTAGCGGCTGGACAGGTCGTCCTCGGACACGGCCTGGGCGCCGCCGAGGCATTCGGTGACGTTCTGGCCGGTCATTTCCAGGTGGACGCCGCCGGGGTGGACGCCCTCGTGCTCGGCCACCTCGATGAAGCCCTTCACCTCGCCCAGGATGCGATCGAACGGGCGGGTCTTGTAGCCATTCGAGGCCTTCAGCGTGTTGCCGTGCATCGGGTCGATCGACCAGATGACCTTCTTGCCGTGCGCCTTGGCGGCCTTCATCAGGCGCGGCAGGCGGTCGTGAACCTTGTCGTGGCCGAAACGGCCGATGATGGTCAGGCGGCCGGGCGTGTTGTCCGGGTTCAGGGCGTCGATCAGGGGCAAGAGGTCGTCCGGCTCCATCGTCGGGCCGCATTTCACGCCGATCGGGTTCCTGATACCGCGCATGAACTCGACGTGGGCGCCGTCCAGCTGACGCGTGCGCTCGCCGATCCAGAGCATGTGGGCCGAGGTGTCGAACCATTCGCCCGAACCGCCGTCGAGGCGCGTCAGGGCGCTCTCGACGTTCAGGAGCAGCGCCTCGTGCGAGGTGAAGACCTCGACGCGCGAGAGGTCCGGATGGGATTCGGGCGTGACGCCGACCGCCTCCATGAAGGCCAGGGCCTCGGCGATCTTCTCGGCCAGTTCGCGGTACTGCGCGCCGACGCCGCCGTCGGCGAAGCCCTGGGTCCAGCGATGGATGTTGTAAAGGTCAGCATAGCCGCCGCCGGCGAAGGCGCGCAGCAGGTTCAGGGTCGAGGCCGACTGGTTGTAGGCCTTCAGCAGACGCTGGGGATCGGGGATCCGCTCCTCGGCCGTAAAGGCCGAGCCGTTGATGTTGTCGCCGCGGTACGATGGCAGCTCGACGCCGTCGATCTCCTCCACCGCCGAGGAACGCGGCTTGGCGAACTGGCCGGCGATGCGGCCGACCTTCACCACGGGCTTGCGACCCGCGAAGGTCAGTACGACGGCCATCTGCAGGATCAGGCGGAAGGTGTCGCGGATGTTGTCGGTCGAGAACTCCTTGAAGCTCTCGGCGCAGTCGCCGCCCTGGAGCAGGAAGGCGTCGCCGCGTTCGACCTGGGCCAGTTTGGCCGTCAAGCTGCGCGCCTCGCCCGCGAACACGAGTGGCGGCAGGGCGCGCAGTTCGTCCTCGACGGCGGCGAGCGCGCGCGGGTCCGGATAGTCCATCGGCATGTGCACGATGGGTTTGTTTCTCCAGGATTCAGGGGTCCAACGCTTGGTCATTGCAGAAGAATAGGCCTCTCGCGGTTGCGAAACAACAAATCTGGTCTCCTCCCTGTTCGCCGCCTGGCGAATGGGGAGGTGGCGCCGAGCCCATGCGAGCTGACGGAGGGGTTCTGGAGGGCGGCAAGACCCCCTCCCGTCGTTGGGCCACATTCGGCCCTTCCTCCACTCCGCTTCGCTCCGAGCCACCTCCCCATCGCTGCGCGACAGGGAGGAGACGTGCGGCTTAGCTTGCGCTCGTTTCCTGCGACTGCTTGACCTTTAGGGTCACCAGTTCCTCGGCCATCGTAGGGTGGACGGCGCAGGTGGCGTCCCACTGCGCCTTGGTCAGGCCGGCCTTCACGGCGATGGCCGCCAGCTGGATCATCTCCGGCGCCTCGGAACCGACGATGTGGACGCCGACCACGCGGTCGGTGTCGGCATCGACGACCAGCTTCATCAGCACCCGCTCATCACTGCCGGTGAAGGCGTATTTCATCGGCCGGAAGCGGGTCACATAGACATCGACGCCCTTGGCGCAGGTGTGCCGGGCCTCGCTTTCGGCCAGGCCGACGACGCCGACAGGCGGCTGGCTGAAGACCGCCGTGGCGACGGCCTCGTAGTCGAAATGCTGCGGGTTGTCCTTGTAGACCGTCTCGTGGAAGGCCACGGCCTCGCGGATGGCGACAGGGGTCAGGTTCATCCGGTCGGTGACGTCGCCAATGGACCAGATATTGTCGGCGGTGGTCCGGGACAGGGCGTCAACCTTGATAGCGCCCTTCTCGTTCAGCTCGACCCCGGCGGTTTTCAGCCCCAGATCGACGACATGCGGGACCCGGCCGGTGGCGAACATGACGACGTCGGTCTCGATCTCCATGCCGTTTTCAAGAACGTTCATCAGACCCGTCGCGGTCTTTGTGATCTCGGTGTGCTGGGAACCCAGGATCACCTTGATCCCGCGCTTCTCGATCTCGCCGGCCAGGTGGGCGCGAACGTCGTCGTCGAAACCGCGCAGGATGTTCGGGCCGCGATAGATCAGGGTCGTTTCAACCCCCAGGCCCGCAAAAATGCCGGCGAACTCCACCGCGATATAGCCGCCGCCTGCGATCAGGATGCGTTTGGGCAGTTCGGGCAGGTGGAAGGCCCCTTCCGACGTGATGGCGTGTTCGATGCCCGGCAGGTCGTCCGGCATCCAGGGCCGGCCGCCCGTGGCGATCAGAATGCGTTCGGCGGTGATCGTCTGGTCCTTGCCGACGATCTCGACGGTGTGGGCATCCTTCAGGACCGCACGGCCGTGGATCAGCTCGACCCCCGCCTTGCCGAGGTTGGCGGCATAGATGCCCGACAGTCGGGCGATCTCGACGTCCTTGGCCTGGATGAATTTCGGCCAGTCGAAGCTGGCCTCCACCGTCCAGCCATAGCCCTCGGCGGTTTCGAACTGGTGGGCGAAGTCCGAGGCCATGACCATGAATTTCTTGGGCACGCAGCCCCGAACGACGCAGGTGCCGCCGACGCGGAACTCTTCGGCTATGGCGACGCGCTTGCCGCCGAGGCCCGTCAGACGCGCCGCGCGCACCCCGCCGGACCCGGCGCCGATGACGAAGAGGTCGTAGTCGTAGTCGGCCATGGCGATCTCGAAGCGGACGGAAAATACAGTCCGAAGCGTCCGAAGCGTCCGGAGAGGCCGGGCGTCGCTGGCGGCGTCGGCGGACGGATTTAGGCGCCGCTGACGCTCGGGACAAGCGCCCTTCCCGCTTCAGCTTCAGGCCTCGGGCCCCCCTGACCGTTGCGCAGTGACGGCAGGGCTCGAACAGGCCGGCGTCGGGGCCTCAGGAACGCGCCCAGCGCGGGTGGCGCCTGTCGCTCTCAGGCCACGGCAAGCGCGTTGCACCAGCCGCAGTTGAACAACCACAGATCAGTGTTAGCCTCGTCTCCGGGACCTGTTCAGGAGAGACACCGCCATGCTTACGCTCGCCGCCCTGGCCGTTATGGCCACCCTGTCGATCGAGGGTGACGCCAATGCGTCGAACCGGCCGCTCCAGGTGGCGCCGCAGGTGGCCCAGACGGGCGAGCCTATCCGGCTGGAGGACATCGAGGTCACGGGCCGTCCGCTGGACACCATGATCCTGAACTTTGTCGATGAGGTCGCCGCCCCGGCACGTAACCGGGGTCTGGCGCGCTGGGACAATCGCGTGTGCGTCGGGGTGGCCAATCTGCGCACTGACGTCGGCCAGTACATCGTCGATCGCGTCCAGACCGTCGCCCAGGATCTGGGCCTAGAGAGCGGCCGTCCGGGGTGCCAGCCCAACGTCGTGATCGTCGCCGCCGCGGACGCGGACGCCGCGACACAGGCCCGACCGAGCGACGCTCGCGCTTCCTGATGGGCGGCAGCGGCATGGACCGTGGCTTTACGGCCTATGACGCGTTCAAGGCCTCCGATGCGCCGGTTCGCTGGTGGACCGTCAGCATGCCCGTCGATACCGACACGGGCCTCCGCGCCGTGCGACTGCCGGGCGATTGCCGCAACGAATGCGATCACTCGCACACCTATGCCCCGATCGTGACGACGCGCCGCGCCTCGAACCTGACCACCCAGGTCGTCGACGAGATCATCCAGACTGTCGTGGTGCTGGATGTGGACCAGGTGGCGAACGTTTCGGCCCAGCAACTGGCGGACTATGTCTCGATGGTGGTCTTCGCCCAGATCGACGCTGAAGCGGACACCAGCGCCTACGCCTCGGTGCTGAACGTGTTCGATGCGCCCGAGACGGCCGAAGGCCTGACGCAGGGGGACCTCGCCTATCTCGAAGGACTGTATGACGCCCGGCGCACCCTGCGCAGCACGCGGGCGAGCAATCGCGAAATCGCCAGTTCGATCCACCGCGCCCACTCCCGGCTGAACAGCGCCGAAGAATAGCGCCGGAGCCGGCGTGGAGGTCAGGGCAGCCTGATCTCCACGCCCGTGTCCGTGCCGATGATCGCCTCGTCAGCAAGGTCGAGGAACAGACCGTGCTCGACCACGCCGGTGATCAGCTTCAGGTCGTCGGCGAGACGGACCGGGTCATGGATGGCCTGGCATCTGGCGTCGTAGATAACGTTGCCGCCGTCGGTGCGGACCACGCCGCGATCCGCCTGACGCAGACGGGCGGGCATCTGGATGTCGTGGTCGATCAGGACGTCGGCGATTCGGTTGCCCGTCGTCTTGTGACCGAAGGCGACCACCTCGATCGGCAGGGGAAAGGCGCCCAGAACCGGCACGACCTTGGCCGCGTCGGCGATAACGATGCAGCGGCTGGACGCCTCCCACACCAGTTTCTCGCGCAGCAGGGCCGCGCCGCCGCCCTTGATCAGAGCCAGGCCGGGCCCGATCTCGTCGGCGCCGTCGACGGTCAGGTCGATGCGGGAGACATCCTCCAGCGTGACCAGCGGCAGGCCCAGTTCCCGGGCTAGGTCGGCGGTCTTCTCCGAGGTCGGGACGCAGCGCAGGCCGTTCAGGCCACGCGCCGCGAGAGCCTTGACGAACCAGGCGGCGGTGGAGCCGGTGCCCAGGCCGACGACCATGCCAGCCTCGACGCGCAGGGCGGCGGCTTCTCCGGCGCGTTGTTTTTGCAGATCGCTCACCAGGACTTCGCCTTCTTCGCTTTCGCCTTGTTGCGGAAGGCCGCGCCGGCGCCGTCCTTGTTCACCTGACGGCCACGGGCAAGCGCCAGGGCGTCGGCGGGGACGTCCTCGACGATCACCGAGCCCGAGCCGACGATGGCGCCCGCGCCGATGGTCACCGGGGCGACCAGAGACGCGTTGGAGCCGATGAAGGCCCCCTCGCCTACAGTCGTCAGGGCTTTGTTGTAGCCGTCGTAATTGCAGAAGATCGTGCCCGCGCCGATGTTCGCGCCCGCCCCGACCGAACCGTCCCCGAGATAGGACAGGTGGCTGGCCTTGGCGCCCGCATCCATGCGAACATTCTTGACCTCAACGAAGTTGCCGACCTTTACGTCCTCACCCAAGTCCGCGCCGGGCCGCAGGCGGGCGTAGGGGCCGACCTCTGCGCCGGTCGCGACCGTGGCGCCCTCGATATGGCTGAAGCTGCGAATGCGGGCGCGCTCGGCGACGCGGGCGCCAGGGCCGAAGACGACGAACGGATCAATGATTGATCCGGCCCCGACCTCGGTGTCCCAAGCGAAGTGGACGGTGTCCGGCGCCGACATGGTGACGCCGGCGGCGAGGAAGGTCTCGCGCTGGATCTTCTGGAACAGGGCCTCGGCCTGGGCCAGTTCGAACTGTGCGTTAACGCCCATGACGGAGTCCTCTGAGGCCATGGTCACCCGGGTCGGCTCTCCGCGCTTCCTGGCCAGTTCGACGACGTCGGTCAGATAGTATTCGCCCTTGGCATTGTCGTTCTTCACCTCGGCCAAAAGGGAGAACAACAGGCCTACCGGTGCGGCCATAACGCCTGAATTACAAGTGGTTATTGCCAGAACCTCAGGCGACGCCTCCTTGGCTTCGGTGATGGCGGCGAGGGTTTCGCCGTCCATGACCAGACGGCCATAGGCGCCCGGGTCGGCGGCCTCGAAGCCGATCACAGTGACGCCGTCGCGCGTCTCGAACACCGCCTCGATGTCGGCGGCGCGCATCAGGGGCACGTCGCCATAGGTGACCACGACCTGACCGATGAAGTCGCCCAGCACCGCCTCGGCGGCGCGGACAGCGTGGCCCGTGCCCATGGGCGGGTCCTGGACCGCAACCGCGTCCTCGCCCAGACGCGCCACGACATGGGCGCGGACCTCCGGGGAGTGGGCGCCGACCACGACGACGATCCGCTCGCAGTGCAGGGCCTCGGCCGCATCGATGGCGTGGTCCAGCATGGCGCGGTGGCCGACCGGGTGCAGCACCTTGGGCAGGGGCGACTTCATCCGCGTCCCCTGGCCGGCGGCAAGGATGATGGCGGCTCTGGGATGGGTGGTCATGAATCGGTCCGGGGTCTAGTCACGCGCCGTGGTCTAGCCCATCGGGACGGCCGACGGGAGACGACTGATGATCGAACGTGACCTCGAAGGCTGGACCCTTGCCTTCGACCTGGATGGCACCCTGGTCGAGACGCATGAGGACCTGGTCGGCACGCTGAACCGGATGCTGGTCCTGAAAGGCCTGCCGCCCGCGCCGATGGAGAGCGCAAGGGAACTGATCGGCGGCGGGGCGCGCGCCTTGCTGGTCCACGGTTTCGAGCTGGCGGGAGCGCCCGTCGAGGCGGCGAACGACCCCGTCCTGTTCGACGCCTTCATCGCCGACTACATCGACCACATCGCCGACCACTCCAGGCCGTTCGAGGGCGTGGTCGAGACCCTGGAAACCCTGGCCGCGCGCGGCGCCACCCTGATCGTCGTGACCAACAAGCGGTCGGACCTTTCGGAACTGCTGCTGGGCAAGATCGACCTGACGAAGCATTTCGCCGCCATCGTCGGCCCTGACCGGGTCAGCCAACGCAAACCCTCGGGCGCCCATGTGATCGAGGCGATCCGGTCCGTCGGCGGCGACCCGGCCCGCGCCGTCATGGTCGGCGACGCAGCGCCCGACATCGACTGTGCGCGCGATGCCGGCATCCCGTCGATCGGCGTGAGCTTCGGCTACACCCCCGTGCCCATTGAGGATCTGGAGCCCGACGTCATCGTCGACGCGTTCGAGGACATCGAGGAAGCCGTCGATATGATCGTGGTGGAGCATTATGTAACGCGGGCCCTGGCGGGCGCCTAACCCGATCTTTAAATCTCACTGTCAAGCTGCTCCTCCCGAAAAGGAGAAGCCTGTGTTCGGAGAAGTTCTCGCCTACCTGCATCGTCACAATCGCGTGGCGCTGACAGGCACGGTCATTGTCACCCTGGTCACAGTCGCTCGGCTGATCGGCTAGCCCGCTTTCGCCGCATCCAACGCGGCTCGCGAGGCCTCGATCCGTTCCAGGTTTGTCTCGGCCCATAGCCACACCCCGCAGAAGGCCTCGGCAAGGCTGAAGCCGAGGTCAGTCAGGCGGTATTCGACCTTGGGCGGGACGACCGGATGGACGGTGCGGACGACGAGGCCGTCGCGTTCCATCCGACGCACGGTCTGGGTCAGCATCTTCTGGCTGACGCCGCCGGAGAGTTCACCTAGACGGGTGAAGCGCAACTCGCCGTGCTCGGCCAGGACATCCAGCACAATCATGGTCCATTTGTCGGCGACGCGGCCGATGACCTCGTTGACCAGGGCCTCGACGCGCGGATCGACCGGCGGATGATCGAAAACGGGAGGGCGGACTGCGGCCGTGCTGGTCATTGGTTTCTCTGGGGTGCGTATAGAACTTTCGGGTACCTGCTTCCCGACAGAGAGTGTCGGGTATAGCTGATCCGTCATCGGTTCACACCCCCGAGGAGACACCCATGGATACCGCAAACGACACCGTCCTGATCACCGGCGGCGGCACCGGGATCGGCCGCGCTTTCGCCGAGGCCCTGCATGCAAAGGGCGCAAAGGTCATCATCGCCGGCCGCCGCGCCGAGGTGCTGGAAGGGGTCTGTGCCGCCAATCCGGGGATGGTGTTCGAGACCGTGGACGTGGCCGATGCCCGCTCGATCAAAGCCTTCGCCGCCAGGGTGATCGCCGCCCATCCGGACCTGAATGCGGTGATCTCCAACGCCGGGATCATGAAGGCCGAGGATCTGTCGGACGGCGTATTCGACATGAGCGTCGTGGACGAGACGGTCGCTATCAACCTGCTGGGCACGATCCGGCTGGCAGCGGCGGTCCTGCCGCATCTACAGACGAAGCCGGCGGCCAGTTTCGTGACCGTGTCGTCGGGACTGGCCTTCGTGCCGCTGGCGGCGACCCCGACCTATTCGGCGACCAAGGCGGCGATTCGCTCGTGGAGCCAGTCGCTGCGGACGCAGCTCGCCGGGACTTCGGTCAGGGTGATCGAATGGGCCCCGCCGGCGGTGGCGACCGACCTGATGCCCGGGCATGCGGAGGATCCGCGATCGATGCCGCTGGCCGAGTTCACGGCCGAGAGCCTGGCACTGTTCGAGGCGGGCGAGGCAGAGGTGTTGGTGGGGCGGGTGAAGTTCCTCAGCGAGGCGGACCGGCGCGGGGACTATGCGGCGGTGTATGCGGCGTTGAACGGGGCGCACTGAACCTTCTTCTTTCGTCCTCTTCCGGCAAGCCGCTGCTTAGCGGCGCAGACCGGGGGACGCAGCGGCGACGAAGGCGATCGTTTCAGGCACGATGTCGGAAGCAGCAGTGTCCGCGACAGGTTCGCGCTCTCGCGCGCCGCTGGGTCCCCCGGTCTCCGCTGCGCTTCGCCGCAGGATGACGAAAGAGATTTTCTAACCCTCTTTGCAGAATTCCTGCGTCGCCATCGCGTTGCGGCGCAGGGCTGCCGCCAACATCTTGAGAGGCTCCTCCCCGAAGGCCGCCTGTATGTTCGCCAGATTCTTCGCCATTCCTCTGTGGCAACGCACCGCCGCAGGGTTCGCGCTGGGCATCGTCGCCGGTCTGATCCTGAGGGAACAGGCGACCGTCTGGCTCCAGCCGATCGGCGACATCTACCTGAACCTGATCCGGATGGTGGTGGCGCCCCTGGTGCTGTTCACCATCGCCTCGTCGATCGCCAAGCTGGGCGAAGGCGCCGGGGCGATCCGGCTGGGGGCGCGGACCATAATGTGGTTTGCGATCACCTCCCTGCTGGCCGTTCTGGTCGGGTTCGCCTTCGGGCATCTGATCAATCCGGGCGTGGGGCTGGCCAACCTGCCGCTCGGCGAGGTGCGCGCGCGGGAGATCCCGACGCCGCTTGATGTGCTGATCGGGATCGTCCCGACCAACCCCTTCGCGGCCCTGGCCGAAGGCAGGGTGCTGCAGATCATCTTCTTCTCGGCGCTGGTCGGGGCGGCGCTGGTGGCGCTGGGCGACCGGGCCCAGACGGCGCGACGGTTCGTCGACGAGGGTGCCGCCATCATCTTCCGCATCACCCGCTGGGTCATCCAGCTGACCCCGTTCGGCGTGTTCGGCTTGATCGGCTCGGTCGTCGGCGGCTATGGCTGGGAGGCGCTGCTGCCGCTCGGCAAGTTCATCATCGCCATCTATGCGGCCTGTCTTTTCCACATTCTGATCGTCTATTCGGGCCTGCTGAAGCTGCACGGGCTGAAGGCGACCAGCTTCTTCCGCGGGGCCTTCGCGGCCCAGCAGACGGCGTTCGCGACCTCGTCGTCGATCGGCACCCTGCCCATCACCCTGCGTCAGACGGTCGAGCGGCTCGGCGTGCCCCAGGCCTATGCGGCCTTCGCCGTGCCCCTGGGCGCCAACGTCAAGATGGATGGCTGCGGCGCCATCTATCCGGCCATCGCGGCCATCTTCATCGCCCAGTATTTCCAGATCGAGCTGTCTCTGACCCAGTACGTCCTGATCGGGCTGACGGCGATCCTCGGGTCGCTGGGCACGGCGGGCGTGCCGGGGACCAGCATCGTCATGCTGACCCTGACCCTGTCGACGGCCGGCCTGCCGCTGGAGGGGATCGGCTATATCGTCGCCATCGACCGGATCATCGACATGATGCGCACCGCGACCAACGTCACGGGCCAGATGCTGGTCCCCGTGCTGGTGGCCAAGGAGGAAGGCATCCTCAACGAGGGCATCTATGATGGCCACGTCGCCTGGCTGCCGGGCGACCCGGACGCGGAGACGCCGGAGGGGGTTCGGGCGGCCGGCATCTGAGGCTTGCCTCCGATCGGGGAGCGGGCTATGTCCGCGCCTCCCCGCTTTGGCGCCTTGCCTGCGGGGCCCGAGATGGATGCTTAGCTCAGCGGGAGAGCACCTCGTTCACACCGAGGGGGTCGCAGGTTCAATCCCTGCAGCATCCACCATTCCTTACAGCGGCTTAGCTTAGAAGCTCTGAAGCGCTCCCCAGATTGCTACCCAAAAACGGCCTAGGCAAAAGCTTTGCGGGCTGCGGATTGGTGATCAGGTCGGTGGTGACCGTAATGTTTTTCGAGCGTCTGACCTGACATCCCGAGGTACCCAGAAGCGGTCCAGAGGTCGACGCCCGCTTCCATCAGCCAGGTCGCCGAGGTGTGGCGTAACCAATGTGGCGTCACATCCTTCAAGCCGGCGTCCGCAACACAGGTCGAGAAACCCGTGCGGACGGATGCGACAGGCTGTCCGCCATGATGAAGGACCGTGGCAACTCCCTTCCCTGCGTCTTGCTCCTTCCATCGCCGCAGATGCGCGATCAGTTTCTGAGGGAGTTTGACCAGCGGCCGACGCTTAGTTTTGCTGTCGCGTTCATTCCGGCCGCGGCGATAGATGATCCCCGCGTCGAGGTCGACCCACGGATCCTGGAGGCTCTCGGTCCACGACAAACGTTTGATCACCCCCGCCCGCGACCCGGTATAGAGCCCGATTAAGATAAAACGACGGAGGTGCTGACGGTTCGTTTTCGAGGACCCCGATAGGGTTAGCCAACCGTCCGCGTTCTTCCGATGACCGAGCGACGCCCACAACAGAGATGCCGCTTCAGAGCGGGTCAGGGCGTCTCGGGAGCTCTCCGGCTTCTCTGGCAGGATGACCTTGGGACGGCGTGTAAGGTGGTGCTCGTCGTCCCAATAGCCGATGGCTGCTGAAAGGACCTCAAGCTCCCGTCGCGCAGTCTGAACTGACGCTTTGCGACCTGTCGTGCCGTGCCTGATCGGTTGGGCAGTCCGATACTTTACGTAGGCCTCGCAGGTATTGCGGCGGACGTCCGACAAGGTGCGGTCCGCCCACCAGCGAAGGAGCCAACTCACAAATCCTTTCATGGTGGCCGCATCTGACCTTAGCGCCCCTCCCCTCTCCACGCTGTAGAGCGCCAAGACGTCGGCGATTAGAACTTTGCTGGGGTCGCTTTCGCCAGCGGGCGGCTGCCACTTACTTTGGATGTAAGTGGCTAGTTGTTTCTCGGCGTCTCCCAGGCGTTCAACGCCGCAGCCTGTGCCGACTTCAGTCGGTCCGTCTCTGATGAACCACCTGTCTGGGATACGTTGGCCACTCCGCGCGTCTGTTCGACCCTTGCGGAGATAGAGCCTCGGACCTTTGGTTCCGCGGGGCATTGGAATAGAGCCTTCACTTTCTTCGGGGTAACGAAATAAGAACCGCCAACTTTTGAAGCAGCGAGACGGCCGCGTCCGATCTCAGTCCGCATCGCCGACACGGTGATTGGGTACCGATCCCCGAATACTTCCGCGAACTCGATGAGCGTCATCGGGTCATCGTCGTCCCAATCAGAGGTCGATGCGCGTATGCGCGCGCGCGAGCGGGCGCTAACGCGCATCGACCCCGGCCTCCTGAGAGATCGAGTTCAACGTTTGACCTCGGCGTGGAAGTGCACAGCCCAAGCCTCCAGTTCTCGGCCACTGCGTCCCACGCGGCGTGCGGCCTCCAGAACTTCCGAGACGACTTTGGTCGCATCGATGAGGACCATGCGTGCAGGCGGTTGAGTGTCGATATCTTGGCTTCTTGGCGCGGCAAGCTTCATAGCTCGGCCGGGCCGCCAGACAGCGAAAATCGGGTGCCAATCGGCATCCGGTTCGGTCTCCACAGCGCTTACACCAAAGAAGAAAACAGCTTTGGAAGGGGCCTTGGCGTCCGCCACGAAGCTATCGAAATCGTCGAAACCTCGATCGACGGCTCGAGCAGCCACCGCCTGGGAGACGCCGCTGCCGCCAAGCGCCCGGAACATTCCCAGCTTCAGCAAGTGCTTTTCGCCAAACTGACCACCAACAACCTTGAACGGCAGCAACCCACGACTGGCTAGGGCATCGTAGGCTGGCACTTTCATGCCGCTGATTTCGAGAATGTCCTGGCGAGAAAACATCATTTGCTCCTCCGCCTATCATACATGCACCCAGCAGACATGCAAGCTGCATGCCCTAACACTCTTGCCCTGAATGCTTTTTGGCATGCGCACCGTTGACACATCATTGGCTGTGGACTATGGTTGAGCGTGAGCTGGGCTTATGCCAGCCCACAACCAACCCCCACATCAAACGATCACCGACAGGTGCCACACCGCCGAAAGGATCACCCATGGCTGGTCGCCAGGCCAAAGCTCTCACCGACCCTATCATCCGAAAAACCCTCTTGATCGCTCAGGCCCGACCACTGGGCAAACGCGACCAAGTGATGATCCTTCTGTCTCTTCGAGCAGGTCTCCGGGCATGCGAAATCGCAGGGCTGGACTGGTCCATGGTGCTCGACGCTAACGGAAAGGTCGGGTCCTCCATCGCGATACCCGACACCATCGCCAAGATGGGCAGCGGCCGGCGCGTCCCAATGCATCCGGATCTCCGCAAGGCCCTCACCAAGCTGGCTCCTCCGGCCGCCCGGATCGGCCCGGTAATAACGTCTGCGAAGGGCGGTCACCTTCGGCCCAACAGCATCGTCAACTGGTTCGTCGTACTGTTTGCAGAGGTTGGCGCGGCGGGGTGTTCTTCGCACTCAGGACGCCGAACTTTCATCACCAACGCCGCCCGTAACGCCCATCGATCCGGGGCCACGTTGCGGGATGTCCAGCTCCTTGCGGGCCACAAATCCATTGAAGTGACCCAACGCTACATCGATGGTGACAGCGACGCTCAGCGTCGACTGGTTCACAGTCTGTAAGGCTCCCTTCGGCGGCTCCTGGCCGCCCTCTCTAGTCCACCACACAAGCAGCTCGACCGCAGCGTTCCGGCATCCCGCCAGAGAGCGATGACTCATGTCCAACAGGAGGTTTCCATGTCCGTCGAAAGACGCGAGCGCATCCGCACACTCAACGATCAACTGCGCCAAACCCATGTCGGGGGCCGCATCCTGATGAGCCAGGGCGTTATGTCGATGGGGCCCGAGGGAGTCGTCGGCGCGATGCTGGCGATCGCCAAGGCCAACGACTTTAATGAGGACAACGACCCCTACGGCGAGCACGACTTTGGCGCCGTTACGGTGTCCGGGCAGCGGATCTTTTGGAAGATCGACTACTACAACCAATCACTCACCTCACAGGCCGTAGATCCCTCGTACGCGAAGGACTGCGTCCGCGTGCTTACGGTCATGCTGGCGGAGGAATACTGATGCCGGTGCACGAGGAACACTACCTAGGGCGTCGATCATGAGGCCCGCAAAACAAGGTGACTTTGACGGGCTGTGCGGTCTCTACGCGCTTATCAACGCTCTTGACCTCGTGGGCTTCAAACGACCGCGAACGCCATTGCATCGGAGCCTGTTTGTGACACTTGCCGCGTCGATTCCTAGTCGGACGCTGAAGAAGGCCATTGATTCAGGGCTGGATGGGCGAGACTTGATCAAGGCCGCGACCTTAGCGTTCCCAGGTTTCCGCAAGCCGCTGGGGGGCGCTGTGACCGTCTCCCGCCCCTTCCGCAGGGCCGTCTTCGACACGGATGCGGCCTTCCTCGAAGCGATGGCCGACATCATGGCCTCTGGCCGTTCCGCGCTCATCCTCAACGTATCGACGCCCACCTACAGCCATTGGACCGTCGCCTCATCGGTCGCGTCGCAGACCATCGTCCTTCGGGACTCCGGGACCATGACGGAGCTGGATTTGGAGCGGTATTCCATCAAGCGCGGCCGCTACCGCATTAAGCCCCGGGAGACGCTGCTGGTGCACATGAGGCCGCGTCGGACGACCATGTCGGAAGGGGGCTAAGGCGACCCCGGATGCGGTTCCGGACGCCATGACGACGAGCGAAACCGTCAAAAATGACTTTTGTATAAGCTGACGAGCTGGCCGCCCTCTTGCGGAAGCAGACAGTTCGTTCAAGGCGATAAGACCGGGCGCCGATGGCTCGGATCCCGCGTTTGAAGGCAGGAAGCCGACTGCCTTTAAGAGATCGTCGGTTGGTGCCCTGGGGCCATCCTTAAGCCCATCCAATGCGTCTTCAAATGAACGCTGACAGGGAGAGCTAGTCCCGTCGTCAGGCCAGTTGAAGCGATCCCATCCGTCTACAACAGCCAAAAAACGCCGACGACGCCGCAGAACTTAAGCTTGGGCGTCCGCGAGTTTCTGAACCACAGCGGCCGGGTCTGCGCCTACGGCGCGACACCAATCCATCAAATCGACCACAGTCACTCGTCGCTGACCCATTTCGATCTTCGCAACAACGGTGTGGTCCATCCCCATCGTAGTCGCCAAGGCGCGCTGCGTCAGCCCGGCCGACACCCGCAGAGCGGTCAGCGCGGCAACGACGGCTCGATGGTCAGGGTTGGTAACCCAATCGGGCATGGAGGGGCTTCTCTCGAAGCCTTCCTCTTTGAACAGCCCAAGCCATGCTGACAAAATCGCAGCATCCCCGGCGTGGCCCTAACGTCTTCTTCAAGTCACGGATTCACTATGCCCAACAGACTCGAAACGCTGGAACGCTTGGCTAATCTCAGGGACCGAGGGGTCCTCAGTGACGAGGAATTTGCCAAGGAAAAGGCTGACCTATTCAACGAAGCGCCAGGCCAGCCCACTCCGAGCGCTCCCCAAACGAATGCCGAAACGTTGCCGGCTGTTGACGAGCCGATTCCTCCCGCCAGCCAGCCGACAGGGGGCAACGTTTTGCCGGGGCTCAGCGAAGAGCGGCGCGTTCGCCGCCACCAACTGAAAGCTCTTGATGAGCGACTATGGAGTTTTGAGCGGGTCCTCGACGCCGAAGACGCTAATCTTCTGCTGGGTGCGGGCTGGTTCGCGGCGGGCCTAATCGCCTTCAACGGGGCGCTCGACTTCGGGGCTGACCTCTGGACGGCAGCGACCGGCGGCATCGTGGACCCTACACTGTCGAATGGTGACGCCCTGACAGGACATCTCCTGGGCTGGGCAATATGGCTGGCGGTCGTCGGTGCGACGGCATGGGGGGCGGTCAGCCGACGTAACCGCTTCGCCGCCGGTTTCCTCATCATCCTTGCTAGTTTGGAGTTGGTGGTGGCTCTGAACGCCCGGTGGGATGGCAATGCCACTTTGCGCAACGCGGCCTTCCTGATCTGCGGCCCCGCCATCGTCATGGCTATCCAATGCCTACGCGCCAACATTGCCCGGCGTCGGCTGCAGGCTACCCCAGTCTGGCGTTGAGAAAGCCTTGGGCAGTCAAAGAGACGGGCTGGGTTAACAATGGTGGCTCGCAGCTGAATAGCAGCGGTCCCGTCGGCCGGTGAGCGGAGACGGTGCCGCCGGCACGGGCGGGAGAGTGGCCTCTCCCGCCAGCCCGCCCTTATTTGTGAGGGAACCTGAAGCAGTAGAGGCGCCGTTGCCTGCCTGCGATTGGCCGTGTGGTTTGCAGCTGGCCCGGATCGCAGATAGCCAGATCTATGTCGCGGAGCTGCTTCATTAGGGCGACAGCATCAGCCATGCGATCTGCGAAAACCTCTGGGGAAACCCAGAGTTCGTCATATTTCCGTTCCCGCACCAAGAGCCCGGCGCTAGCGCGTAGCTGGTCTTGCGTCAGCGAAGAGGGAAGTGTCGAAAGGACATCCGGTTGGGCAGCGTAGGCCCTAATCCTTTCCTCCGGCCGACCGAAGGCCATCGACTTGTGCAACATATGCGCCTCGTAACAGGCCAGAACTGCCGGTCCGCACGACCATTCCTTGGGCAGTACGCCATAAGCTTGAGCAAGCTTGCCTGCCGCGTACACCAAGCCAAAGTTGCTCGCAGTCCGAACCTGAGAGCCGGTAGGAGCTGGCGGCAACGCCCGGCGTTCAAACGTTCTTGACCACTCCCCGAGCCGTTCTGTCAGCGCATCGGTGTCGGCATCCATTTCATTCACCAGCGCCTGCAAATACGCCCGAATGGCTACGCCGTGGTTGGCGTTAGCGGCCTCTTTGAGGCTTTCTACGAGCTCGCCAGAACTGGCGAATCCGGTGGGCAAGGACGAAAAGACGCCCAGACCAGCACCGGCGTTGGCGTTGATGGTCAGCAGTCTGTCCGACGCGGCCCGGACCACCTCTGCGTCACCCCCGCATAGCTCCTGAACCAAGGACGTGTTCGACGTGCTCAGGTAGCAGAGAGAATGCTGACGGCCGCGTTTTTCACGATGCCGGCCGCGTTCGATCCCGTCGGCGAGACTAAACAGGATGTCGTTGTAGGACTTGCGTTTAGCGGCCGTCGTCCCGCCCCCTGATAGGGCGTTCAGTTCATCGAGCAGCAGCAAGCAGTCGGTATGGCCGGGGAGACGCGTTTCGACGCCGGCGACGGTCACATTCCAGCTTTCCCAGTACCGCTTTCCGTCGCCGCTAGCGCCCCCCGTTCCACCATAGACGCTCGATGCCAGCTTCAGGAGAGTGGACTTGCCGGTGCCTCCGCGGCCAACCAGTTCGAAGCCAGGGTTTGTCCACGGGGGCATCAATCGCATCAAGGGCGGCGCAAATGCCAGCATGACAACAAACATGGGAATGGACTGATCGCTGAGCGGCTTAGCGACGCCCTTCCGCCACGCCTTTAGCGTGCCTTCGCTCGTCCACTTATCCTGGTCGACCAGCATGGCTGACGGCAGGTGGGCCAGCCCGGGCGGTACAATCTGAGTACCGTCACCAAGTGCGTAACGGCCCTGATGATGTCCCGTGGTATCGACAATGTGCTGCTTAGAAAACTCTTGCACGGCGGCCATCTTCGCGAAGAACTCATTCCGCTGTTTGCCCGGCACCAGGACGTAGCCAATTTCGGCCAACTTGGCCGACGTTTTATTGGGCTCGGCGACTTCCGGCATGGTCAGAAAAGTCTCGCCCAAGGAGGCGACAACCCAGATTTTCCGATGACCATGTTGATCGATAATGCCGCGAATTTCAGGGGTCTTGATAACGTTCATGTCCCAGATTCCGTTGAAAAGTGGGCACGCGCACACGTGACGTCCATGCGTCAGTGTTGCCACGTACACTTGTGATTAATGGGCTCATTGGCCCGGTTAGGTGGTTCCTCGCCCGGTCTCGGGGCTAGGTCAGGGTCCGGGTCATGTACGGTGCGCTGAGCTGGGGATCGGTCAGTACGATCTTAGAATTCCGCATGCGACAGCCCATGTAGAGGCTGATGTTCGACATTGAGTGACGATCAAGCCAGAGAAGCATGTCCGTGTGATACGGCTCATCGAGGCGATGGAGTTCACGCTCCCGCTTGACGGCGCTGTCGTCACCGACAGAGCCGATCCAGCGCTTTTTCCAGAAGCTTTTCAGCAAGTAAGAGAAGACCCTGGCGCGGCTGTCATCGTCATTAATTCGATTAAGTTGTAAGGGCTTCGCTACTTGAGCCCGCGCCTTGTACGCGCCCAGATCATGCAACTCCCGCAGCCGGTTGATGTAGCTGCCGGTCGCCACTCCATGGGTATGGAAGCGAAGGACCCCGGAGTTGGGCTCTAGCTCGGCTTCCAACACGGAAATGAGCAGGCCCGACCCGTCTCCGGGATCGGTGCGATTGATCTGCTGGCGTAAGCGCTCCAAATGATCGCGCGGGTTCTGATCGATGAGATGCTTGGCCCGCACTTCGCCCGATCTCGGAAGCTGGGTAACCAGACGGATATGCTCCTTTGGCCAAGGCTCGAGTCCGTCGAGGATGCTCGCGCCAAAGCGGAGCCGGGCCTCGCGCATGAAGCGGCTGGACGCCATAGTTTGAGGCGTCCGCTCCCCCCCTAGGCGACAGGCAAGCGCAAGTGCTTCTTTGCGGTTTGTAACCTCCAGCAGGCGAACGCGCTCAATGTCCTCAGCCGCCGATTGCTCTTCACTCTCGAAGCCAGATTTTTTGCCATAGATCTTTTGTTGAGGCAGCAGGAGATCCAGGCGGTGACGATCGGGAATGTCGTCAAATCTATAGTAGGGCGTCATTTTCAGTCCTTTCAAATGCACAGCTGCAAGCCGGCGTGCGTCATTCACAGGACTTGAAATTCGAGCTCGCGATTTGTTGGAATCACCTATCGATAGCCTCCGAGCGTCGATCCAGTTCGACCTTGACTAGAATTTTTTCCAGGCACAGACCGCATCGTTGCCTGAGATATTTTCGGGTTGGTTCGGGGCGGTGCGTTCGTGGAAACAAAAATCAGATGCGTCGACGTGGGGTTCGCCGGATTGTGGCTTGCCGACCTTCAGCACCGTCTTCGGGGGAAAGCCGGAGAGGCACCGCAGCGGCTCGCCCTCGAGCAGTTCTTCACGTTAAATCAGGCGCGAGTGCACTGGGTGCAAAAGAACAGCAGAGCTGGAAAGTTCGAACATGTCGTCGCTGTTTTGGCCATTGACCGGGATGTCCCAGTCACTCGAACCGGAGGCATTGGCGCCACCTTTGTTCGGCTAGCCTTCGACGGCATGCCGGTAAAAGCTGCATCGGTCTGGTCACGGCTGCTGAATGCCGTCTGGAAGAACGAAATCGATCTGCATGAAGTCCAGCAGCTAGGTATCTACGCTGCCTTGGACGCTGTCAGGGAGGGTCGTAGAGCCATCGCACCGTCGCCGGGTCGTCGTGGTCGTGGGCTAGTTCGAGGTGAACCCCTCGCGTGGAACAAATTCCAAAAGCCAGGAACTCGGCCAGCCAAAAGAAAACTATAGCACCGGCGCGTCACAGTGCGTTCATCCCGACCTTCACCGTTGCCCAATGACGGCTGCGACTGCTGCGGCCTGACACCTTCCGATGTCCGTGAAGCGCCAAGAGCAGACCCTGGCAGCCTGCCTGTGAGGAGACATTAAGGTCGGCGCGAACGTTTGCTTGCGGGCTTAGTACTGAGGTCTGAATCCGAGCTGCGCCCTCTGCCGCGCTCGCGTACGCAGTCTACTGGTCTTGGTATTCCGCTGAATGGGCCGTTCGTCGCCTTCATCTAGACCGATCTCGCCTCAGGCCGACACGGCTTGAGGTTGGCTAACGGTCGAGTTCTGCACCGACCATTCGACGCCTTCCTTACCGATCCCAAGGAGGCTCAAGGTAGTGCAAGGAATCCGTCGCGACCGAAACTTGCGCTGAAGAAACTCGGCTTGGGCCACGTCGTGTGTGGAGAGCAGAATTTGATAGCCTTCCGCTGTAATTAAGTTGCCCATCAGGTCAGCGAAAGCCGCCGCATGGATCGAGTCGTTGTGCTGCAGCGGATCGTCCAGGACCAAGGCTTTCCATCGCGACCAAGGGAAGGTCAGGCTGGCAGCGGTCAGCATGCTGACCGCCAAAGCGGCCATCTGCCCCTCGCTGTGTACAAGTACCGGGTCGATGTCGCCCAGTGCCTTGGGAACCTCGGAGCCCTTGCGGGCGATTTGTTCGATCTTCTTCCGTTTGACGTGCAAGTCGATGCCGACGCGCGGATCGCAGAGGATCGCCTGATTGATCTGAGCCATCAGGAAACTCAGCGGCTTGATATACTCGACATTGAAGCTCTCCAGCTCGGCCGTTATGTCTGCGCTGGCGGCCCGGGCGGTTTCCTTGACCTGTCGCACGTCGTTCAGTTCGTCGGCCAGCCCCGCACGGGAGACTTCGGCGGCGGCGCGAACGGCGTCGCGTTCGGCGCTAGGTGGCGCATCGACCAGGGCGCGCAACTGCTCGAAGACCGCGCGATGACTGAGCTGGCGGGACCAGGCCAGTCGCCCCTCACGCAGACGCGCCAGCTGGCCTAGCGACGCCTTCACCGTGAGCCTGCTGGCCGAGAGACGGGCTTCGATCTGTGCGATCACGTCGAGCGCCGGTTGGGTGCCGAAGCGCTCCAACTCCCTCCAATCGCGCAGCAGCTTTTCGGTCCCTACCTCGAGGCTGGCCTTGCGATCCGACAAGTCGGTCTGACGCGCCCGCAAAGCGGCCTCCTCAGCGTCGAGAGCGGCGGCGCGGCCCTCTGCTGAGGTCAAGGTTTCGGTGGCGATCCTGAGCTGAGCCTGAGTGTGCTCGAGGTGGGCTTCTGCGGCTGCAACTCTCTCAGCGAGCTGGTCAGAGGCCAGATTTTGGTTGGGGCTGATGACCGCCTGAGTGCTCACCGCCTCGCTTCTGGAACTCTCCAGCCGAGCCACGGCGATGTCAACGGCGCGCTGCGCCTCATCCTCGGCCTGCTGCGCCGCATCGCGCTCCCGAACAGCCCGGCTGTATCCGTTGCTATCCGCGCCTTCGAGGGTAAGACGGGCGATCCAGCGTTCTCGCCGAGCCCGCCGAGTCCTAAGAGCCTCGATGTCGGCCAAGACCTTGATGCGCGCCGTCGCGAGCGCCTCAGGGCTGGCGCTCGTCGCGGCGTCAAGTCGCGTTGCGAGACGCGCCCGCTGTTCGCGCGCGGCGGCCAGAGTCGTCTTGACCCCCTGGATCGCAGTATGGGCACGTCTTAACCGTTGAAGCTCCAGGTTCGCGGCGTCCCGTGCGTCCATAAGGTCGCGGAGACGCTCCTCCTGCAGAAGCAGCGCAGGAGCCAGCCGCCCTCCGGCGCTCGCGATACGGGCCTGAAGTTTTGGCGGGTTGTCGAACTGAGAGGCGCAGACCGGGCAGTTGCAGGCGTCAGCCGGAAGATTGGCGGCGATCGATGCGATGGCGGACGAGAGCACGTCGACGGTTTCCCGCAGCCCGTCGACGACCCCGGTTTGGACGGAGACGCTCTCGACTGCGGCGCTCCACCTCTGCTCGGCAGCCTGCACCGCGCCATCGATGCCTGGATCGGCGGCGTCCAGCGCCGCCAGCTCCTCGGACTGCTGGACCAGGAGCACGTCGAGTGCCCGGGTCTCGTCGATCAGGGCGAGGGCCTGGCGCGCGCCGTCCTGATCTTGGCCGAGCCTATCGACTTCGGCGGACAGGCGTTGAACAAGGCTGCGTCGACGCGATTCAGCAGTCACGCGGCGTCCAGCGGCGGCCGTCGCCGCCGCCGCCAGAACCAGCGCCGAAGCCGCGCTCTCAACTTCGGCGGCATTGCGGGTCGCGCGATCGCGGACCTCCCGCAAGGCCTGCAGTTGACCGAGCGCCTTCACGGCGGCGGCGAGCGCATTATGCGCGCCCGATAGCGTTAGGCGTTGAGCCTGAACCTGCGAGCGGGCCTGCTCCAACTCCTCGCTTAATGACGCCAGTCTTGTCTCGGCGGCGGCCCGGGACGCGGCGATCTCTCCGAGTTCGGTTCCATATCTCTGACGCGCGGCAAACAGCTGACGGGCGGTATCGATCCGGCCTTCGATCACCAGGCCGTCAGCGTCGATCGCATCGGCAAGGGCCTGCAGCTGCTCGACGGTCGGCTCAGAATCGCTGGACGGCGCTGGAGCGCCTGGCGCAGCCCCGACCCAAGCCAGCATCAGCTGCGCCGCCAGTCGCCGCGCCTCTTGCAACGCTACCTTTTCGTCGAGCGCTCCAGCGGCCTGGGCTTCAATCCAGAACGAGCCTTCCTGGTCGAGCAGATCGGCGAGACTCTTGATACTGCTCTCTAGGGACTCGCATCGCCGCGCATAGGCGCGAACTACGGTGGTGTTGCCTTGGCCGTGCAGAGCGTTCGCGACGGCCTGGATTGATGTGCTCTGGGCGGCTTCCTTGAGGATGTCGAAGCGTTCTGTGGCGCTCCGGTTGGTAAGGCGCGAGAGGGTCGACTGGCCTAGGAAATGGGTCAACAACAGGTAGCGGTCGAGACCCGAGATGCTTTGGCGCCAAGCCGAAGTCCGGAGAAATTCCGTGATGTCGGTCACCGTGCCCGACAGTGTGGAGCTCGATGCCGTCGCATTCAGCAGGCTGCGCTCGATGCGATTGCCGTCGGAGAACGTCGCCGTCGCGCTGGTCGGCCCAAGCGCATTGTCGCGCCAGCGGCAGAGATAGGTTCCCGGCTTGTTTACGCCCACGGCGTCGCGGAAGTGGTCAATCCGATCAGCGAAAGTCCATTCCAGAGCATCAAACAACGAGGACTTGCCGAGGCCATTGCTGCCATGAACGATGAGCACCCCCGGCTCCGGTGCCAGTTCGACATCGAGACTCGCAAAACTCCGGAACTGTCGAAGCGCGATTTTCTCCAGATATAGCGCGGTCATTCGGGATTCCTCCGGGCTTCAACGAGCTGCGGAATGAGGCCGTCGGGGTCATTGCTGTAGGCCTCGGCAAGCTCGACCCAGCGCGCCGCTGCGGCCTCTGAGAGGCCATGCCGGACGAGAATGCGTTCGGCCAAACCTTCGTTATGATCGAGGGGCGCGTCCAGGACCGCAGCGTGCGACCGCCAGGGCTGGGCGAGGAAGGTTCGAGCGATGAAGTTGCGGTAGGAGGTCTCGACTTCCTTCGCGTCCGGCATCCAAACGACCTTACGGCTGACGGATTCGTCGCGCTCGGCATAGTCGATGACGCCTCGCCAATCCGCCGATGGTTCCGTCTCGATAACACAGAGCATGATGTGGGCGTTTATGACTTCTTCGGCGCGCATGTAGGAGCGCGCGATCACCATCTGATTGTGCAAGGTCCTAAGCGAGGCCTGCATCTGCTCGCTGCTCGCCAGGACAACCGGCGCAACGAGAACCGGGTAAGGACCGAGGCGAAGGCCGATCACGCCGTCGGGCAAGGAGACTTCTGCGGCGTCCGGGCGACCGCGAAATGCCCGTGAGGCGAAGGAGTCCTCGACGCTTGTTGGCCAATCCAGAGCCTTGGCGGACCCCAAGAGCTTTTCCGCGAGCAGATCGGCGATCATTGAGTGGACTCCGCCAGTTCCTGATCCTGCCGCGCGCGAAGAGCTTCGAACTCGGCCGCCACGGCGCCTCGCCAAGCACTCAAGTCCTCTGCCAGCCGGGCACGCCAGATTCGGTCGTTGCGAATTACCACCGGCCGCACGCGGCGCGCCGCCGCAATCCCTGTCGTCGGCGCGCCCGCGTCCAGCACCCGCCCCGGCAAATCCAGTACCTCTACTTCGGCCGATCCAGAGAGGATGATGGCGTCGACGTCCCATTCGTCGGGCCGGGTCCACACGGCGACCGGCTGCTGCCCCACCCACTGACAGCCCGATCCGAGCGCGACGGCGCTATGACCGAACGACAGATTGCCGCGATCGACTAGGGCCGGCACCAGCGCCTCGCCATGATGGGTCGCCAGGATCATTAGCAAGGCCGCAGTGAGTTGCAGCAGTTGGCCGTGATCGCCAGTCCAAGGCGTCGGTTCCCGCTGCTCGACATTCGCCAGCCAGCGCAAGAAGTCGGCTAGGAGCTTCGTATCCGCTGCAAGCGAGGCCCTCCATGCGGCCCAAGTCGGGGTGATCGCCGTCGCGATAGTCGGATGGATAGGGCCGAGGGTCGTGCAAACGTTGGTTGCCAGCGCCGTCTGGAGAGCGGTGTCGAGCAGGCGCAGCAGACAGGCATCGACCGCCTCAGCCAGGCCGTCGACGATCAACGGTGCCGGTCGCCAGTGCGAGGGCACCCCGGATGTGGCTGCCGCAATGGTGGGGATCACACCTAGCCAGTCCGTGACGGTCGCCGCGCTTGCGCAAAGCGAGATTCGCCCTCCGCTGGCGCGGGCTAGACGGATAATCGTCGGCCATTGCGGCGTCTGCGTCGGCCCAGCGGTGAACTGCACCGCAATGGGCACGGGCAGGCGTTCGCATTGATCCGCAACGTCGGCAAGGCTGCGGAGCCCCTGTTCGGTCGCCACATGCGCCGCCGGATCGACGCCCAGCATCACGATGGCGCGTTCGGCTGCGACGGCTGCTTTCATGACCGGCCGCGCGGCGTGGTCTTCCAACTGATCGATCCGCAGGCTTTGAAAAAGATCGTAGGTCTCGGCGGCGAGACCCGGCGGCGAACCCAGCTGCGGCTTAGCCTTCAAAAGTTCTTCGACATGGAGACGATAGGTCTCAAGATGGCCGCCGGCGGGCTTGTATCGCAGCTTGCGGTTGGGGCCGTGCCTGAGGATCACGGTCTGAAACGGATCCGTCAGGGGCGCCCCGGCAACCTCGATGCCGTGCACTTGGAAATGCCCGACACTGCCGGTCACGTCCGCGACCTTGCCGACACTGCGTATCACGGATTGAGATGCGTCTTTGGCGGCCTCAAGAACGGCGAAGGCCATCACCTGATTGAGCTGGGCGGCCTGCGTCGCGGCGAGCAGCGGTCCGACGCAGTTGATGGTCACCTGCCGATCAGCCCGAAGCCTCCGTTGTATGCGATCGAGCACGCCCCGCTCGGTGAGCAAGGGTAGCAGATGGATGCGGAACGCCGGTTCGAGGTCCGCTCCAGGGGGTACACCGGCAAACGCTGCGGTCGTGGCAGCGCGCAGCGCGTCGTCCTGGAAATAGTCGAGGAAACCGCGAGTGAACGCGACATGCTCGAACTCCTTAATCAGCAGATTGAGAAGGTCGGTCAGGCCGCCGTCGCCATTCCCGCTGACAATATAGGTCGCTGGGCTGACGGGCTCATCAGCCGCCGACCCCGTGGAGCTCTGCTTCCAGTAATGGGTGGGGACCGCCGCTCCGCAGGGGATTTCATCGCCGAAGCCCATGGCCAAGACGACACGGTTATAGGTGCGCGTGCTGGCGACGCCTTTTGACGAAAGTCGCAGGCGCCACAGCGCCCCGTCTTTCTCAACGGCCGTCAGGCTGTGCTCTGGATGGAATACCAAGTTCTTCAGGCGGGTGTCGGCGGCTTCGAAATCCGCCTTCAATTGTGCGCATACCACTCCGCCGGTGCTGGCGGTCCAGTCGAGGATCGGCAGCCCCGCGCGATCCTCCAAGGACCCTAGGGTGGGCCACTCATAGATATGAGGATGCAGCAGGCGTGGCGAGGCGCTTTGCAGCTGCAGGATTGATGTCGCCGGGTCGTACAGGGCGACATCGTACCCCAGCAGCGCTAGGGCGAGGGCGGCGGTTACACCGGCCGCACCGGCACCGACCACCGCGATGTGGTCGGTCGAAGGCGAATGGCCGGACTGGCTGAAGGCGTGCGCCAAGCGCAGGGCTCGGACCTGCTGGGAGTAGAAGGTGATCCGCCGCTCGTAAGCTCCGACGAAGTACAGCCCCGGATCCTTGGGGCTGCCCGCTAGAGCAAGCCAGTCGTCATAGTCCGGCTTATTGGCGTTCATCGGCGCTCTCAAAGGGGCAAGTCTGAGACGACGCCGGGCAATCGCGCTAGAGCAGTCTGACGCCGAGCTTAACCAGTGGGCGATCGGATACAAGTCTCGGCGAGCAACTGGCGATGGGGTAGGCTGAAGGCTCTGACGACAGGTCCCTCAAGCTGCCGCTGCTGCCTGCGCTGGGGAACGCCGAAAGCAGAAATCCCAAGCGTCCGTTTTGAGTCGAGGCCGTGTAAAAACGTGCTGAGCTGCGGCTGGGCGGAGGTAACAGCGAGGCGCAGAGCGCTCTCTTCTCAGGCTCTGATCGCTTCCATCAAGGGCTTCGTTCCGAGCACCGCGATCACCCGCTTCATGTTGTAGGCCAAGATGTGGAGGCTGATCTCGGTCTTCACGTTGGGCAGCCGCTTCATCAGGAAGTGGGTGTGGCCCATCCAGGCCTTGATCGTTCCGAACGGGTGTTCGACCAGCCGTCGTCGGGTGCGCATGGCGCGGGGAGCGAGGTCCATCCGGGCCTGCAGCGCCTCGATCACCGCCTCATGCTCCCAGCGGGTGACCCGACGCTCGACGCTGGGCGTGCACTGAGGCTTCAGGCGACAGCCGGTGCAACTGGCCCGGTCCCAGTAGCGGTGCAAGGTCAGTCCCTTCTCGACGGTCGTCATGTGACGCGGCAGCAGCGCACCGGCCGGGCAGCGATAGGCGTCCTGATCGGGCTGGTAGACGAAGTCCTGCTTGCCGAACCGGCCCGCTGCCTTGGCTCCTGAGGTCTGGGGCTTCGGTAGATAGGGCGTCACGCCCAGGGCCTCGCAGGCCAGGATCTCTTCGCCGGCGAAGTAGCCGCGGTCGGCCAGCACATCGAGCGCTTCGACGCGCATCGCGTCCTTGGCCTTGCCGGCCATCGAGGCGAGCTGATGCTTGTCCAGGCCGGTCGTGACCACGTCGTGGGCGACGATCAGGTGATGCTCGCCTTCGACGGCGGACTGGACGTTGTAGCCGACGATGCCGCTGCCCCGACCCGACGTCGCCATGGCCCTAGCGTCCGGATCGGTTAGAGAGACCTGGCCGTCAGGTGACGCCTCGACCTCCGCCTCCATCGCCCTCAGCATCGCCATCTGGGCGCGGAGTCGATCGATCTTCTCGACCAGTCGCACGGATCGCGCCTCGGCCGCTTCGCCTGCCTGGCGGTCCGCCGTGTCCAGGTCCTGCAGATAGCCGGCGATGTGCTCGGCGACCTGTTCGATCCGCCGCTTCACCTTGTAGGCGGTGAAGTTGCGGTCGCGGGTGTTCACCGCCTTGAACTTCGACCCGTCGATGGCGACCAGCGCCGCGCCGAACAGGCCGAGCTGGCGGCACAACACGACGAACTGAGCGCACGCCGCCTGGATCGCCGCACCGTTCTCGCGGCGGAAGTCGGCGATGGTCTTGTGATCCGGCGCCAGCCGTCCCGTCAGCCACATCAGCTCGACGTTGCGCTGAGCCTCCCGCTCCAGCCGCCGGCTGGACTGGACCTTGTTCAGGTAACCGTAGACGTAGAGCTTCAGCAGCATGGCCGGGTGATAAGCCGGTCGGCCCGTCGCCGCAGGCGTCATCCCCTCGAAGCCCAGACTCTTCAGGTCCAGCTCGTCGACGAAGACATCGACCACCCGGACCGGATTATCCTCGGCCACATAGTCGTCGAGACACTCGGGAAGCAGCGTCGGCTGCCGGCGATCTGCACCCTGAACGAAGCGGCTCATACCCACCTCCTGCTGACCTCAGGAGGCTAACCTAATTCGCTCGAACACTAGGCGTTTTCACACAGCCTCAGTCAAAAGCGGACCTACCTTGCCCTGCCCTAACCTGCATTTGTCTGGATCTACACTATCGCTTTCATCGCCGTGCGCGCAGCCGGCGCACCATTGCGACTAGTGTCGACCGCGAGCAACAAGGAGACATGGATAGTCCGCCGAGAACGCACCTTCAGACGAGCTCCTAGGCTTGTGCTTTTCGCGACTACGTCTGGGACTAGTCTCGACTGATCGCGAACATCGATGGTGTGGTCTTTATGCCGGACATGGTCGATGGGCACGGCGACGACGTTCGACCGCCGCAGGTAGGGGCAGCGTCTCTCTTCGCTCATTACCTTAGGTTCGGCTTCCTCGCGTTCGGCGGACCGGTGGCGCAGATCGCCATGATACGGCGCGAACTGGTCGAACGCGAAGGCTGGATATCCTCGGCGCATTTCAATCGGCTTTTGGCGGTGTTGCAGGCGCTCCGCGGGCCCGAGGCCCACGAACGGTGCGTCCATCTGGGAATCCGGGCGAGGAGCAGCCGCTTTCCCTCCGCCCGACCCACGGCCGGAGGTCTGCCTCAAGGGCACCCTCGCTGCAGCCAAAGCCCTTTCAGAAACCCGCGCCGAACCGAACCCGCGCGGATAGCAAACTGGATCTCCCGATCGTGGGCAGCGGCTCCGGAGAGCCGTCGAACCCAGCTTCGCATCGGGATGAAATCCGTCACCGTATCGCGCACCGCACCCAGGGCCGCGTTCGCTATCTGGTCCGCTGCGCTGTCTTCGCGGGACACTTGATCGACATCGGGGCCCAAGGCGTCGTCCAGGGCCGCGATCTCGTCCCCGACCGCCTTGCAGGTCCTCAGGGCGGTGGTCCCCTGGGGCGCGACCCTGGAAGAGATCAGCACCTCGGGAACCTGCTGACGGCGCAGGTTCAGGTCATCCAGCGGAGCGGTCGCCGCGGTTGCGACCCCTTGACGGAATGTCGTCCCACCCTGAACGGCCTGGGTGCGGAGCGCACCGTCGCCAGGAATGGCGACTGCCGCGCACCCTGCCAGCGACGTCCAAGCGCAGACGAGCCCGCAAAGGACGGCGCGGTTCATCTGGCGAGAGCAAGGCAAATGGGCAGTCCTGCAAGATCGACCAGGCTGCTGGTTCGGCGGCCGGGGAGTTGAAAGATGTCGGGAGCGGCCAGGGCGCGACCGGGATTGTTGTCGCTTGAGCCGGACAGGAGAGTGACGCTGAGGAACCGGGCGATCGCGGGCGTGTAACGGCCAGCCCGATCGGCGTCATGGTCCGTCCCTGGCTTCACGTAGATCAGTGACCTTTGCGGCCCGTCGATTTGCCGATGTGCCGTTCGAGAGCCGAGGTGATTTTCGTCAGGGCTCCGGTGGCCGCCAAGTCCAGGGTCGCCGCCTCGTTCGTCACGGTGATTGGATCTTCACCGGCCAGTCTGGCTTCAATGGCGCACCGTTTGTCATTCACAGTCTCACGCCCCCCGGTCTGGTCCGAGAAATGCAGTTCGACGCGGGTCAGCCGGTCTTCAAACCGCGCCAGCCGCGACCGCGTTGTCTCTTCGATCGCGTCGTTGAAACCGCCTGTGCCGTCTACGGCATTTGATGTGTTGATCTGTATGTCCATGATGTCTCCGGGGGTGAATTGGGGGGGTATCGAGGCCTCAACGCGCCTTGCGCGAACGTTCGAGAACAGGCCGGTGGCCTTCGGCGTCAAACGCGCCTGACGGGGCGATCCCCGCGTTGGGCGTAGAGTTCATGCCTTCATGCGCGGTTTGCTCTGGAGCGGGGTGGTGAGGCGCATCGGCCTGGGCCTTCAGTTCGGCGGCGAACTTGGCGTGTTCGACCTGGGCGGCTTCTTTCTGCGTGTCGATGTCCGACATGACGTGTCTCCTTCATGCTGCCCTGAACCAACCCCCCCTGCGCCTGCCGGTTGCCGCGATCGCGAAGCTTGCCTTCAACCTTCAGTGAGAGGGCCGTGATCCGGCCTAGGACTGGTCGATGCGTCCGGCGAACAATGGGTCGGCGGCGCCGGCCCGCCTCAGATCCCGCTAACGATCGATCTGCCTGTCGTGCACGACGAGCAACTCCAACCGCTTGAGCGCCACCAAAAGCCGATTGGCCTGCATGGCGGGCCATAGCGCGAGTTTGATCATCAGAGACATCAGGAGGAGGACCATTGAAGGCAGGCCCCAGTGCAGGGCCGTCAGCACGTCCTCGGCCTGAAGGAACCGCCATCCCGTCCAAAGTCCGGCGATGAACATGACCGTTTGCGCCGCCAAAAGGACGCCACTGACCCAGCCTGACCGTCCCGCCAACAAGGTCAGTGTCTGCTGAACGTGACTGGGATCCTCGCCGATGCGGCGAAGCAGGTCACGCTCTTCCGCCGCGAGGGTCTGATCGATCAACTGATCGGGATTAGGCATGGTCTTCTCCTTCCAGCACCGCGCGAAGGCGGCGCCGTGCATGCATAAGGCGGGTCTTGATCGTGCCCGCCGGGACATCGAGGGCGACAGCAATTTCGGGAATGCTGAGGTCCTCAAAATGAAACAGAGCCACCGCCGCGCGCTGGGGCGGGGGCAATGCGCGGATCGCGGCATGAAGGCGTCGAGCCTCATCGCGCAGTTCAAGATCAGGTTGGAGCGCATCCGCCTCAGGCTCCGCCGAAACGGCGCGATCCAGTGCGCGCCGGCCCTTCAGGCTCAGAATATGGCGGGCGCAACCCCGCGAGATGATCCGGTAAGCCCAGGCTGGAAACGCCCGTTCGTCCCGCAGGCGGCCCAGTCCTCGCGCGATCTCCAGCCACCCTGACTGGACGACGTCCCGCGCAGCCTCATCGTCCCCGAGGAGCCGCCAGGCGTGGGCGTTGAACCGGCGCTGCCAGCGTCGCGCCAGGTCGCCAAACGCCCGCTGGTCACCCGCGCGCGCAGCGACGACGAGATACTCATCGAGCAGGCGCCGGGTCGTTGCATCAATCTGAGCGGCAGGCCGGGTCATTGCTCATAGGTGTTGTCGGCCACGAGAACGGTTCATTTATAAGGTTCTCAGAGTGGCCAGCCCTCCAACGGCTCGGCTAAGGTCGTTGCGACGCCCATTCATCGCCTGCGTTCCCACCACGATCCATGCCGCCACGAAAGGGCAATCCTTGCTGCTTGTGCTTGCCCTGCTGCCTCTGATCGGCGCCCTCGCACCGGCCATGGCCATTCGCGCGGGTCGCAATGCCAGCGCCCTGGCGGCCGGGTCCGTCACGCTGGCGGCGCTGGTGATCCTCGGCTCGCTCGCCCCGGCCGTGCTGGCGGGCGAGGTTGTGCAGGTGCGGATCGACTGGATCCCGTTGCTGGGGCTGAACCTCACCCTGTTCCTCGATGCGCTCGGCCTGATGTTCGCCGGCATGATCCTGGGCATCGGCCTGCTGATCATCGTCTACGCCCGCTTCTACCTGGCCAAGGCCGATCCGATGGGGCGGTTCTTCGTCTATCTGCTGCTGTTCCAGGGCGCGATGACGGGCATCGTGCTGTCGGACAACGTCCTGCTGCTGCTGATCTTCTGGGAGCTGACCAGCCTGTCGTCCTTCCTGCTGATCGGCTTCTGGCGGCATTTGCCCGAGGGTCGACAGGGGGCGCGAATGGCGTTGGCGGTCACGGGCGCGGGCGGTCTGTCGCTGATCGGCGGGCTGCTGATCCTGGGCAATATCGCCGGGTCCTACGACCTCACGGTGATCCTGCAGAACCGCGAGGCGATCCAGGCCTCGCCCCTGTACCTTCCCGCCCTGCTGCTGATCCTCGGCGGGTGTTTCACCAAGTCGGCGCAGTTTCCGTTCCACTTCTGGCTGCCCCACGCCATGGCCGCCCCGACGCCGGTCAGCGCCTATCTGCATTCCGCCACCATGGTGAAGGCCGGCATCTTCATGCTGGCGCGGCTGTGGCCGGTGCTGTCGGGCACGGATGAATGGTTCTACCTCGTGGCGACGACGGGTCTGGTGACTATGGTCTTCGCCGCCGTCGTGGCCCTGTTCAAGGACGACCTTAAGGGGCTGCTGGCCTATTCGACCATCAGCCATCTGGGCTTCCTGACGATGCTGTTCGGCTTCGGCACGCCGATGGCGGCGGTCGTGGGGGTGTTCCACATCCTCAACCACGCCACCTTCAAGGCCGCCCTGTTCATGAACGCGGGCATCGTCGATCACGAGGCGGGCACGCGCGACATCAAGCGGCTGGGCGGTCTGGCGACCCTGATGCCGATCGCCGCCACCCTGGCGGTCGTGGCCGGCCTGTCGATGGCGGGCATCCCGCCGCTGAACGGCTTCATCTCCAAGGAAATGATGCTCGAGGAGGCCTCACATACCGTCTGGTGGAGCCAGCCCTGGCTGGTGCCGGTACTGGCCACCCTGGGGGCGACCTTCTCGGTGGCCTATTCGTTCCGCTACATCGTCCATGTCTATTTCGGGACGAAGCGCACCGACTATCCGAAGACGCCGCATGATCCGGGCGTCGGCCTGTGGGGCCCGCCGGCGGTGCTGGTCGGCCTCGGCGTCGCCATCGGCCTGTTCCCCGCCCTCGTCGCCGGGCAGCTGGTCGAGGCGGTGTCGCGGGCCGTGGTCGGGGGCGAGACCCCCTACTATTCCCTGTCGCTTTGGCATGGCGTGACCCCCGCCCTGTTCATGAGCTTGGCCGCCATCGGGATCGGGGCGGTCATCCTGGGCGCGCATCGGCCAATCGCCGCCGCTTGGCGCCGCCTGTCGCTGCCGGATGCCAAGACCCTGTTTGATCGTGGGCTCGCGGCGGCGACCCGGGCAGCGGTGGCCTTCACCGACCGGACCCAGAATGGATCGCTCGAACGCTACATCGCCATGTTCATCGGCACCGCCGTGGTGGTCGGGTTCGCGGGCTTTTCCGGTTTCGCCTTCGTCGCCGGGGATCGACCGACGACCCCGGCCTCGCCGATGGCGATCGTCGCCTGGGGCGCGTTGATTACTGCCACGCTCCTAGTCCTGCTCCACCACCGGGCGCGATACCTGTCTCTGATCTATATCGGCATCGTCGGCCTGGTGATCTCCCTGGGCTTTGTCCATTTGTCCGCGCCGGACCTGGCCCTGACGCAGATCTCGGTCGAGGTCGTCACCATCCTGCTGATGCTGCTGGCGCTCAATCTGCTGCCCAAGACCAGCCCGCGCGAGAGCGGCCTGCCCCGACGCCTGCGCGACGGTGCACTAGCCGTTCTGTCGGGCCTGGGGGTCGGCGGCGCGGCCTGGGCCGTCATGACCCGCCCCCTGGACAGCATCTCCGCCTATTTCTGGGAGAACTCGTATCCGGGCGGAGGCGGCACCAATGTCGTCAATGTCATCCTGGTCGATTTCCGGGGCTTCGACACATTCGGCGAGATCATCGTCCTGGGCATCGCGGCGCTGGCCATATTCGCCCTGCTGGAAACCGTGGGGACGGGGGCCAGCGGACGCCGGATCCTGGCCTGGGCGCCCGACACCCCGCGCTCGCCCGAGCACCACCCGATGATGCTGGTGGTCGCCACCCGCCTTCTGCTGCCCCTGGCGGTGATGGTGGGCCTGTACATCTTCCTGCGCGGCCACAATCAGCCGGGCGGCGGCTTCATCGCGGGCCTGGTCATCTCCATCGCCATCCTGATGCAGTATATGGCCTCGGGCTACCAGTTCGCGGCGCAGCGCCTGCGCGCGGACCACCACACCCTGATCGGCCTGGGCGTGCTGATCGCGGCCGCGACCGGCCTGGGCTCCCTGCTGTTCGGGGCCCCCTTCATGACCACGGCGTTCGACTATTTCAGCCTGCCCGTGATCGGCTCGTTCGAGCTTGCTACCGCCATGCTGTTTGACATCGGCGTGGCGCTGACGGTCATCGGCGCTGTGATCCTGGCCCTGGCCCAGCTGTCCCAGGTCGCCCAGAGCGCCGAGAAGCAGGAGCCCCTGCCCGCCGATGCGGCAATGGACATCGACCCGTCCCGCGCGACGCCGCGCCCTGCCTCGACGGAGGCGGACCAATGATCAGCCTGGAGTTCCTGATCGCCTCGGCCATCGCTGTCCTGACGGCGGCGGGAGTCTATCTGGTCCTGCGGCGACGGACCTTTCCGGTCGTGCTGGGCCTGGCCTTCCTGTCCTATGCGATCAACGTCTTCCTGTTTGCCATGGGGCGGCTGGTGATCGACCGGCCGCCGCTCTACGACAAGGCGGCGGACAGCTACACCGACCCCCTGCCCCAGGCCCTGGTCCTGACCGCCATCGTCATCGCCTTCGGCATGACCGCCTTCGTCGTCGTCCTGGCCCTGCGCAGCTTCCTGGAGACGGGCGTCGACCGCGTCGATGGCCGCCCGGACGCGGAGGGCGACCAATGAACCTGGTCGTCTCCTGGTGGGTGGTCGCCAGCCTCCTCCTGCCTGCCGTCATGGGCGCCGCGATGGTCCTGCTGCTGCGCCATCGGCTGACCCTGTCGCGCCTGGCCTCTATCGCGTCCTGCCTGATCCTGATCGCCGTCGCCGCCGTCCTGTTGAACGAGGCGGGCGGCGGCACGATCCAGAGCTATGCCCTGGGCAACTGGAGGGCGCCGTTCGGCATCGTCCTGGTGCTCGACCGTCTGTCGGCCATGATGCTGCTTCTGACCGCGGTCCTGGCGTTGATCGTCATGGTCTATGCCATCAGCACCGGGACGGACCGCAAGGGATGGCATTTCCACCCCCTGTTCCAATTCCAGCTTCTGGGTCTGAACGGAGCCTTCCTGACCGGCGACCTGTTCAACCTGTTCGTCTTCTTCGAGGTCCTGCTGATCGCCTCCTACGGCCTGATGCTGCACCGCCAGGGCGGTCAGAGGCTGAAGGCGGGGGTCCAGTATGTGATCATCAACCTGGTCGGCTCGACCCTGTTCCTGGTCGCCGTCGGCCTGCTGTACGGGGTCACCGGCACGCTCAACATGGCCGACCTGGCGGTGCGCGTGGCCGCGGCACCGGCGGGGGACCAGGGGCTGATCGCCGCCGCCGGCCTGCTGCTGACCACGGTCTTTGCGCTGAAGGCCGCGCTAGTGCCGCTGCATTTCTGGCTGCCGGGCACCTATGCAGCCACAACAGGGACGGTCGCGGCCCTGTTCGCCATCATGACCAAGGTCGGGGCCTATTCCATCATCCGTACCAGCACGCTGATCTTCGGCGAGGACGCGGGCGGACTGGCGTTCCTCGTCGGCCCCTGGCTGCTGCCCGCCGCGCTCATGACCATCGTCATCGGCTTCCTGGGGATGTTCGCGGCGCGGGGCCTGCGCGACCTCGCCGCCTGGGCCGTGGTCGGCTCGATGGGGACGGTGCTGTGCGCCGTTTCGGTCTTCACCGTCCAGGCCATGGGGCCGGCGCTCTACTACCTCCTGCATTCGACCCTGGCAGGGGCGGCGCTGTTCCTGATAGTCGACCTGATCGCGCAGCGACGCGCCCAGCATGGCGACGCCCTCACCCTGGCCCCCCGCTTCCGCCAGATCGAGATCCTGTCGGCCCTGTTCTTCCTCGCCGCCATCGCCGCCGTCGGCCTGCCGCCCCTGTCGGGTTTCGTCGGCAAACTGCTGGTGCTGGACGGGGTGCGGGCCGCGCCGCAGGCGGCCTGGATCTGGGGCGTCATCCTGACCACCACCGTCATCGGCGTGCTGGCCTTCGCCCGGGCCGGCAGTCTGATCTTCTGGAAGAGCGCGGCGCTTGAGGGCGAGATCGAACTGCGGGCCCTGCGCGGCAAACGTGGAGGCGTGGGGGCGGCCGCCGCCCTGCTGCTGACGCTCGCCGGTCTGACGGTGCTGGCCGGGCCGGTGACCCGCTATACGGCGGCGGCGGCGGCGCAACTGTTCGCGCCGGAGCAGTATATCGAAGCCGTCCTGGGTCCGCAGTCCGGAGGCCGCCGATGATCCGCCGACTTCTGCCTCATCCCGGTCTGAGCGCATTGCTGGTCGTGGTCTGGATGCTGCTGGTCAACGCCTTCACCTTCGGCGCCCTGTTCCTGGCCATGGTGTTCGGCGTACTGGTGCCGCTGTACATCAATCGCTTCTGGCCCGATCAGCCCCGGGTGCGCTTCGGTCGCGCCATGATCGGCTATGTCGCCATCGTTCTGTTCGACATCGTCATCGCCAATTTCCACGTCGCCTGGATCATCCTGACGCGACGCAATCGCGACCTGCGTGCCCAGTGGCTGGTGATCCCGCTGGAGCTCCGCTCTCCCGAGGCGATCACGACCTTGGCAGCGACCATCAGCCTGACCCCCGGCACCGTCTCCAGCGACATCTCCGGTTGCGGCCGCTTTCTGCTGGTTCATGCCCTGGACGTGTCCGATCCGGAGGCGGAGGTCACCCGCATGAAACGCCGCTATGAGGATCGTCTGTTGAAGGTGTTCGTATGACCGGAACCCTCCTGCCCGTCGCGCTGGGCTTCGCCTTCGTCTGCGTCAGCCTGTCGATCCTGCTGAACCTGTTCCGGCTGTGGCGCGGCCCCCTGTCGGCCGACCGGATCCTGGCGGTCGACACCCTGACCATCAATGCCATCGCCCTGATCGTCCTGTTCGGGATAGCCTATGCGACCTCGGCCTATTTCGAGGCCGCGCTGCTGCTGGCCATGGTCGGGTTCGTCGGCACGGTCGCCTACTGCAAATTCCTGCTGCGCGGGGACATCGTCGAATGAACCTGTTCGCCGAAATCGCCATCTCGCTGCTGCTGGTCGTTGGCGGGGCCTTCACCCTGGTCGGGTCCTGGGGCCTGGCCAAACTGCCCTCGGTCATGACCAGGCTGCATGGGCCGACCAAGGCCACCACCCTGGGCGTCGGGGCCTGCCTGATCGCTTCGATAATCTATTTCCCGGCCCGGGGCGGGGACTTTTCGGCGCACGAACTGCTGATCGCCCTGTTCCTGTTCCTGACCGCCCCCGTGTCGGCCAATATGATCGCCAAGGCGCACATCCACCGCCAGGGCCGCGGCGTCGACCCCAATCCCAGCGATCACATCATCGACGGCCTGCCGTCCCCGCCCGGGGATTCGGACTGGGCGACCTTCGCCGGGGCTGACAGGGCGGCCCACAAGGCGACGTCCGAGACGAGCGAGACGCCGCTGCCCCGGCCATAGGCGGTACTCGCCAGAAGGCGGGCGACACGTCCTCTGGCTGTCAGCGACGACCCCACGGAGGGATCGGTCCGGCCGGGACGATCCCTGACGGATTGAGATCCAGATGGCTGGCGTAATAGTGCGTCTTGATCGGTGCAAAGTGGACCGTGCCGGCGATCGCCGGGATGTCCATCATGCGCTGGAGAAACGCCGACAGAGCGGGGTAGTCCGCGATCCGGCGCAGGTTGCATTTGAAGTGGGTGGAATAGACGGCGTCGAAGCGGATCAGGGTGGTGAAGAGGCGGATATCGGCCTCGGTCATTCGGTCCCCAACCAGCCATTCTGACGTGTTCAGGCGCGCTTCCAGCTCATCGAGGGCATCGAACAGCGGAAACACGGCGGACTCATAGGCCTGCTGCGTCGTCGCGAACCCCGCCTTGTAGACACCGTTGTTTACGGCCTCGTAGACCCTCGCGTTCACCTGATCGATCTCATCAATCAGGTCCGGGGGGGAGAGATCCAAACTCGTGGCGCCGAAATCGTCGAAGGCCCGGTTGAGGATGCGGATGATCTCTGACGATTCATTGTTGATGATCCTGCGGTCCTTCCGGTCCCAGAGGACGGGAACGGTCACCTTGCCGGAATAGTCCGGCCGCGCCTTGGCATAGAGCTGCCAGAGGAAGTCGAGACCGTTTTCCAGATCGCCGGTGGCCTCCTCACCCGTCTGGAACGTCCAACCGTCGTCCCGCATCAGGGGATGGACCACGGAAACCGGGAGCAGGGGTTCAAGCTGTTTGAGCGCGCGGACGATCAGGGTGCGGTGAGCCCAAGGACAGGCGTGGCTGACGTAGAGGTGGAAACGGTCGGCCTCGGCGCGGACCGCTGGCTGGCCCTCAGGACCGGGCCCGCCGTCCGCCGTGATCCAGTCGCGAAATCCGCTGTCCTGGCGCTTGAAGTCGCCGCCCTTGCTGGCTTCGGTGGCTTCTCCCGCGTGCCACCGTCCATCGATCATCTGTCCCATAGGCGTTCCTTGTGTGGACTGCTTTGAACGAGCCCGAGCTGCGAGTGATCCTCGATAGAGCTGTCGTGTCGCACCGCCGTCGCCAGACCGGGCGCCCGCAACCGGCCGGCCGACTGACCGGGTCACATGGCCGCACCTGAGCCTGCGTGCTCATGATCAGGCAACGAACTGTGTCGCCAACCGTACTGATCGAGCGCCGGCATTCGGCTGGAGCGAGGCGCGATTTCCGGAGGTCAGACAATGTCGATTGAGGCTCCCCCTCGGATCGGGACGGACCGGACAGGCTGGCGTTGGCTCTATGTCGCTCTTGCGACCCTGACCGGAGCATTGGGCGTTGTGATGATCGGCCTGGGCGTCTGGCTGATCACCCTGGGTGGATCCTTCTACTATCTGGCGGCCGGCCTGGGTCTGGCGATCGGCGCCGGGCTGGTCTGGCGGGGTCGCGATGCCCTGGCTCTGCTGCTGCTGGGGGCCACCGTTCTGCAGACCCTTGTCTGGTCCCTCATCGAGATCGGGGGCAAGGGCTGGCTGCCGGCCTGGGGCATCGATCTGGCGGGGCGGGTCGGGCTGATGGCCGCCCTGGTGGCAGGTGTCGGCCTGGCCTGGCTGATGTGGCGCGTCCCGCCGCGTTCGGCGCCCCGTCGCCTGGCCCTGGTCGGGGTTCTGGGGAGTCTGGCGGCCGTCGCCATCGTCGTCTTCACCGCGTGGGAGCGTACTGAACAACCGGGCGACGCTGCCCTCCCGGCCGCCGGACGGCCGGGCACCGGCGCCTTGCAGGAGGCTGGCGCGGACTGGACGGCCTATGGCGGGACCAACGGCGGTCGTCGGTATTCCACGCTAAGCCAGGTCTCGACAGCCAATGTGGGCGACCTGCAGGAGGCCTGGACGTTCCAGAGCGGCGACCTGAACCCGGAAGAGGGCCGCGTCTTCTATTCGTCCCAGAATACGCCAATCAAGGTCGGCGACTTCCTCTACACCTGCACGCCGACCAGCCAGGTGTTCGCTCTCGATCCGGGGACGGGCGAGGTGCGCTGGAGCCACGATCCGCGCGTGCCTGCCAATACGATGGAGTCCCTGTTCACCGCCGCCTGCCGCGCGGTCGCCTATCATGACGACGGCGCACCGGCGGGACGGCCGGAAGCGGTGTCGAGGATGCCGGCCGTGCCCGGCGCCATCGGTCCGGTGCCCCGGGGCGGCAGCCAGTGCCATCGTCGCATCTTCGTCGCCACGGCCGACGGTCGCCTGATCGCCCTGGACGCGGTCGGAGGCTTCCCCTGCCGCGCCTTCGGCCAGGCTGGCACGGTCGACATGACCGCCGGCATGGGCCTGCGGGAAAAGGGCTTCGCCTCCAACACCTCGGGCGCGACGGTCGCGGGCGGCGTGCTGATCCTGGGGCAGCAGGTCAGCGACAACCAGCGACGCGACGCGCCCTCGGGCGTCGTCCGGGCCTATGATGCCCGCACCGGGGAATTGCGCTGGGCCTGGGACGCGCTGCGGCCCGACGCCCAAGCGGCCCTTGCGCCCGGCGAAATCTATCCGCGCGGCACGCCCAACGTCTGGAGCATCATATCGGCGGACGAGACCCTGGGCCTGGCCTTCCTGGCCACCGGCAATGCCGCCGCCGACCAGTGGGGCGGCAACCGGACGGCCGAAGAGGACCGGATGACCGACGCCGTGGTGGCGGTCGATCTGCAGACCGGGGCGACGCGCTGGGTCTACAGCACCGTCACCCACGACCTGTGGGACTATGATCTCGGGGCCCAGCCCATGCTGATCGACGTTACCATCAACGGATCGTCGCGCCGGGCCATCATGCAGGCCAGCAAGACCGGCAACCTGTTCCTGCTGGATGCCGCGACGGGGCAGACGCTCCGCCCGGTCGAACAGCGCCCCGCGCCCCAGGGCGCGCCTGCAGGCGACCGGGTCGCCCCGACGCAGCCGCAGTCGGTCTTCTTCCCCAACATCGGCGGCGTCCCCGGCCGGGACCCCGAGCGGATCGACGCGCGTCACGCCTTCGGCCTGACCCCGATCGACGCCGCCCTGTGCCGGATCAGTTTCCATCGCCAGAGCTATGACGGCATGTTCACGCCGCCCACGACCGAGAAGGACGGCATGCTGCTGTTCCCCGGCACGGTCGGGGGCCTGAACTGGGGTGGCCTGGGGTACGATCCCCAGCGTCGGCTGATCATCGCCAACAACTCGCGCCTGCCCAACCTGGTCGTCCTGCACCCCCGTGACGAGGTCGAGGACAAGGCCGTCGGCTCCGGCGGGGCCCGACCCGATCAGGCCGTCGCCCCCCCACTCCGGCACCCCCTTCGGCGTGACACGGCCGATCTGGTGGTCCGCGCTGCGGGTGCCCTGCATCGCCCCGCCCTGGGGCTATATCTCGGCGACCAGCATCGATACCGGTCAGGTGGTCTGGTCCAGGCCGCTCGGCACCGGGTTCGATTCTGGTCCGCTGGGCATCCCCACCTTCCTCAAGATCGCCACCGGCACGCCCAATCTCGGGGGGCCTCTTGTGACCGCCGGGGGCCTGACCTTCATCGGCGCGGCCCAGGACAACTTCCTGCGCGCATTCGAGACCGGAACGGGGCGGCTGCTGTGGGAAGCGCGCCTGCCCGCCGGGGCCCAGGCCGGCCCCATGACCTATGAGCATCGGGGCCGGCAGTATGTGGCCATCACCGCCACCGGTCACGCCCGCTTCGAGACCACGCCGGGCGACTATCTGAAGGTCTATGCCCTGCCGGAGTGAGCCGCGATGCCGGGGCTCCGGCGGCCGCGCTTCAGAGGCAGTAGGTCGTCGTCACCGTCGGCAGCAGGGCCCAGACGGCGGAGACCAGGCCGACCCAGGCCGTGGCGCGACTGACGAAACGCACGAAAGGCGACGGCGAGCCGAAGCGTGCGCTGTGCAGAGCCCACACCAGGCCCACCTGGACCACGATGGACAGGGCGTACGCCGCAACCAACAGCAAGCGGGGCACGGCGATGACGCCGAACACCGTGCCGTCGATCCCGTGTCCGCAGATCAGGCCGTGCAGGCCATAAACCGCGCTGAAGCTGGCCAGCCAGACCAGGGGGGCGATCAGGATCCGGATGATGTCCTTCACGCCAGCAACCCCGGGGCATGGGCCACTGCAAGGATCAGCAGGGCGGTCGCGGCGAGGTAGTCGACCCACAGGGTCACGACCGGGAACTCGGCATGGCGGCGGGGCGAGGTGAAGCCCCGGACCACGCGCGCGGCCAGGAACGCCACCATCAGGGCCACGAGCGCCGCGTGGAACAGCGCATAGCCGCCCAGCACCAGCAGCGTCGCTCCATAGGCGTGATCGGCGGGGGTGGGCGCGCGGACCACGATGCCGAGCGCCGCCCCCGCCACGAGCAGGCCCCCCAAGAAGGCGAGACCCAGCCAGATGCGGGGGTCTCCGCCGTGGGCATTGGCCCCTGCGGCCCGGCGGATCGACACCACGGCGAGGCCGGCACCCATGACGCCGAGTGCCAACTCAAGCAGCGAGGCACCGAACCAGGCCGGTGGCGGCCAAGCCGGGGCTACGGTCCACAGGAAGGCGAAGCCGAACAGCAGCGAGCCGAAGAAGGTCGCATTGGCCGTCAGCAGAAAGACCGAGCCCCACCAGCTGGGCGAACGCCCGACCTGGGTGGCGTTGAGCAGGTCCAGCCCCCGGCCGATGGCACGCGGCGGCAGATCGGTCTTTCGCCCCAGCGACCAGGCCCAGCGCCAGGCAAGGATCGTCACCCCGACCACCGCCAGCGGCACCGTCCAGTAGAATTTCAGCAGCAGGGAGACGAAGAACACCCCCGTCACCGCCGCCATCACGATCGGCAGGCGGCTATTGGTCGGATAGATGATGTGGAAGTCCGGCTTGCCGGTCGCGATCTCGACGGTCAGGCTTTCGCGCCAGCCCTGTTCGGGTTCGGACAGATAGCCCTCCCCACGCGCCAGGCGGATCGGCAGTTCGCGATCCTCGGCCAGCGGCTGGCGACTGTTCACGTGCGGCAGGCTGGCGAAATTATAGGCCGGCGGCGGCGTCATCATCGCCCACTCCAGCGTCCCGGCCTGCCACGGATCGCGGCGGCTGCGGCGCGCGGTGAAGGCGTGCAGCACCAGGTCGACGATCACCATGGCGATGCCGATGGCCAGCACGAAACTGCCGATCGAGGAGATCAGATTGATGGTCGTCCAGCCGTCCTCGGGCAGATAGGTCGAGATGCGCCGCCGCTGCCCCATCAGACCGACCCAGTGCATGGCCATGAAGGTCACGTGGAAGCCGATGAACACCAGGGCGAAGGCCAGCTCGCCCAGCCGGAAGAACCGCGCGCGTCCGCTGACGTGCGGCATCCAGTAATAGAGCCCGGCCATGATCGGAAAGACGAAGCCGCCGAACAGGACATAGTGCAGATGGGCCGTCACGAAGGCGGTGTCGTGCGCCTGCCAGTCGAACGGCACCACCGCGACCATGACCCCGGTCAGTCCGCCGATGACGAAGGTGAAGAAGAAGCCGAGCAGATGCAGCATCGGCATGCGCAGGCTGGGCCTGCCCTTCCACATGGTACCGATCCAGGCGAACAGCTGGGCCCCCGTCGGCACCGCCACCAGGGTCGAGGCCGCCGAGAAGAAGGCCAGCCCCATGTGCGGGATTCCCGTCGTGAACATGTGGTGGACCCAGATGCCGAACGACAGGAAGGCCAGCCCCGTCGCCGAGGCCACGATCCAGCCGTAGCCCAACAGGGTCGTTCGACACATGACCGGCAGGATGGTCGAGATCACCCCCGCCGCCGGCAGGAAGATGATGTAGACCTCGGGGTGTCCGAACAGCCAAAACAGGTGCTGCCACAACAGGCTGTCGCCGCCGAACTCGGCCTGGAAGAAGGGCAGACCGAAGGCCCGTTCCAGCTCCAGCAGGATCGACCCCAGGATCAGGGGCGGGAAGCCGGTCAGGATCATCAGGGCGGTGACCAGGGCGTACCAGGCGAAGATCGGCATCTTGTCCAGCGACATGCCGGGGGCGCGGTATTTGAGGATCGAGACGGTGATCTCGACCGCCGCCGCAATGGCCGAGATTTCGACGAAGGTGATCCCGATCAGCCA
>NZ_JAFCVJ010000019.1:0-54781 GCF_049896985.1 Brevundimonas sp. SL161
CGAAGAACGCCCACTCCGCATCCGACATCAAACCACGAACCATGGCTGCTCTCCGCAAAGAACAGCCTTGAATCAGCGATCAGCTGATTTGGGAATCCACTTTGTCCACATCACCTAGGTCGGCGACATCGGCCCGCGCATGGCCCGCCCGCCGTCGTGCGACCGTTCCGCCAGCACATAGCCATGCTCGGCCATCATGGCCGGCTGGTCCGCCACCTTCGTCGTCATGAAGGCCATGGCCACATCGTTCAGCCGGGCCAGCGGCGTGTCCCGCTCGACCCGTCCCAGCCAGCCCGCCAGCTTCGGCCAGCGCCCGGCATCGACCTCGAGCCCGACCACCCGCGCGTTCAGGAAGGCCGGCGCCAGGCTGAAGTCCGCCAGTCCGGCCGTCGCGCCGAACAGAAAGCCGGTCCCGGGCGTCACGCTCTCCAGATAATCGAACGTCTCCGGGATCTCGACCGTCTTTGCCTTCTCGACCGCATCCCGATCGATCTCTTCCTTCAGGATGCGCGGCTTGATCGCCAGCTGGAAGAACAGCTTCCAGCCCAGCACGTCGAACAGCCGGGTGTCGGCGTATTCCTCGATCCAGCGCGCCCTCGCCCGGTCCTTCGGATCGGTCGGCAGCACCGACGGCGTGGGCCGGGTGTCCTCGATATACTGGGCGATGATACTGCTGTCGCACAGCGTCAGATCGCCCTCGATCCACACCGGGATGCGCCGCAAGGGGCTGATCTTCGAGAAGCGCTCGTCGCCCCGGAACGGGGTGATCGGATCGATGGCGACCTCGATCCCCTTCACCGCGCAGATCGCCAGGATCTTGCGCACATAGGGCGAGACCGGATTGCCGATCAGGGTGACCGCCGGCTGGCTCACGCCGCCTCTTCCGCCGCCGTATCCCTGGGCATGACCTCCCCGACCGTCGGACAATTCTCGACGCGGGTCAGCTTGATGTCGCGCCGGTTCACCAGCTCGCCGCAGCAGCTGCAGGCCAGGCGAGGCTGCAGGGAGTGGCCACAGGTCGCGTGGATCATGTCGAACCCCGCAGTCTCCTCGCCATAGACATGCTTTGCCCCCCAGCCGTGCAGGGTGACCAGCACGTCGGACAGATCCTTGCCCTTGGCGGTCAGGACGTACTCGTTCCTCGGCGGCCGCTCCGAATACAGCCGCGGCTCGAGCACCCCGTGCTGCACCAGCGTCTTCAGCCGCGCTGCCAGGACGTTGCGGGCCACGCCCAGCCGCTCCTGCCACTGTTCGAACCGTTTCACGCCCTGAAACGCGTCGCGGATGACCAGCAGCGTCCACGGATCGCCGATGACTTCGAGCGTCGCGGCGATCGAGCAGCTCTGGCGAGAATAGTCGGCTGTGCGTCCCATGACACGAAGGTGACGTGGCGTCAGCGGTTTGGCAAGAGGGTTGCCAAAAGGAACGCAGTAAGTCAGTCTTGTTTGGCTACGGACGCGGCGAGCAGGCCTCGCGGCATTCCTGCATTCCTGAACTGTGCGGGCGGCGACCTGTTTGCCGCCCGCCTTCTTTTCACCGTGGACCCCGGCCTTCGCCGGGGTGCACGGAGGGAGATGGAAAGACCGACGATGCCTGAACAGACGATCACGGAAGCCCTGACCCTCGCGCCCGGCGACGACGGCGAGCTCAGCGCCGACCTCCACGGCGACTTTTCCAACGGCCGGCTCAATGCCCCGCCGGAGACCGGCTTCCCGTTCGGCGGCCTGATCGCGGCCTTGTGCGCCTCCGCAATGCAGCAGGGCCTCGGCATCACCGCCCCCCTGCGCAGCCTGTCGGTCCAGTACATGACCCCGGCCCGGTTCGGTCAGCCGATCCACTTCACGCCCCGGCTGCTGCGCGGCGGCCGCAGCGCCGCCTTCGCCCAGGTCGACGTCACCCAGAGGGACAGGGAGGGCCAGGACCGCCTGACCAACCACGCCAGCGCCACCTTCGGCGACGACGTCCCCGGTGCGGCCCTGACACCGCTGGCCGCCCTGCCTCCGCTGGGCGCGCTCCAGACTGGCCGCGACCTCGAAGGCCCGATGGCCCCGCGCTTCTCCCAGCACGTCGACTATCGCTTCGAGACCGGCCCCCACATCCTCCAGCCGGTCCCCGGCCGCCCCGTCATCGAGCGCTGCTGGATGAAGATCCGCGACGGCGGCCCGCTCGACGTCATCGGCCTCTGCTACCTGCTGGACGCGCTGTATCCGCCGGTCTGGACCGCCATCGACAAGCCGCTGGGCATGGCCACGGTCGACCTCCGCTACGATATCCTCACCGACCCGACGCCCGGGCACTGCCCCGACGGCTGGGCCTTCTTCGAGTTCCGCATGCTCGACTTCGGCTCCGGCTGGACCGTCGACGAAGCCACCGTCTGGGCCGCCGACGGCACGCCCCTGGCGCTGGCGCGACAACGCAGGAAGCTGGCGCCGGTCCGGCCTCCACGCCCCTGACCCTCTCCCTCCGGGAGAGGGAGAACACTCATACCCATCAACGGATCCCCGGAATCCGCCCTTCAAATCAAGGCCCGGCTCTGTTTAAAGCGTTTATCGCAGGCGCCCCTCAAAACCGTGCGACACTGTCACCGATCTTTGACATCGCCACTCGCACACCGCCCCCGATGTAGACTCTGTCGACTCTATCGACTCCATTTTTGGAGTCGCACGACCCGACCGCTTCGGACGCTTCGGACGCTTCGGACGCTTCGGACGGTGTTTTGCAGTCCGCCCCGCCGTCTTCCCAAGGCCACGCCCCCGCTCTAAGACGCGCCTCCCCTTACCGAGACCCGCCCTTGCCCTTCCCGTTCGAGATTTCCGCCACCGAAGGCCGCGCCCGCACCGGCGTCCTGAAGACCCCGCGCGGCGACATCCGCACCCCCGCCTTCATGCCGGTCGGCACCGCCGCCACGGTCAAGGCGATGACCGTCGAACAGGTCAAGGCGACCGGCGCCGACATCATCCTGGGCAACACCTACCACCTGATGCTGCGCCCCGGCCCCGAGCGGATGGAGCGGCTCGGGGGCCTCCACAAATTCATGGGCTGGGACAAGCCGATCCTGACCGACTCTGGCGGCTTCCAGGTCATGTCCCTGGCCGGCATCTCGAAGGTCAAGGAAGAGGCCGTCACCTTCGCCAGCCACATCGACGGCTCCAAACACATCCTGTCGCCCGAACGCTCGATCGAGATTCAGGCCGACCGCATCGGCGCCGATATCTCGATGCAGCTCGACCAGTGCGTCGCCTGGCCGGCCGAGAAGCCCGCCGCAAAAGCCGCCATGGAACTCAGCATCCGCTGGGGCGCCCGCTCGAAGGCCGCCTTCGGCACGCGCGAGACCCAGGCCCTGTTCGGCATCCAGCAGGGTTCCACCTTCGAGGACCTGCGCCGCCAGTCGTCGGACCAGCTCCGGGAGATCGGCTTCGACGGCTACGCCATCGGCGGCCTCGCGGTCGGCGAAGGCCACACGGCCATGTGCGAGGTCCTCGACTACGCGCCCGACATGCTGCCCGCCGACCGACCCCGCTATCTGATGGGCGTCGGCAAGCCGATCGACCTGGTCGAGGCTGTGTATCGCGGCGTCGATATGTTCGACTGCGTCCTGCCCACACGCGCCGGCCGCCACGGCCAGGCCTGGACCTGGGACGGCCCCATGAACCTCAAGAACGCCCGCTTCGCCGAGGACCAGGATCCGCTCGACCCGACCATCGACGGCCCGTCCTCGCAGTATTCGAAGGCTTATTTGCACCACCTGATCCGGGCCGACGAAATCCTCGGCAAGATCCTGCTCTCCTGGCACAACATCGCCTTCTTCCAGGCCCTGACCGCCGCCATGCGCGACGCCATCCAGCACGGCCGCTTCGAACAGTTCCGCCGCGACTTCCACACCCGCCACACGTCGAACTGACATGCGGATCGAGAAGTCAGGCTTCCACGCCTACAGCACCTACCTTGAGGAACCGCCCCGCCCGGACGGCAACGAGACCGCGCTGCATCGGCACGTCATCATCATTGGCGGCGACAAATATTCGTTCTTCGCCCACTGGTCCGGCAAGTTCGCTCACAAGGGCGAGCGCATCTCCTTCGGCTGGGACTGGGACCGCACCGGCGAGTTCCGCAACATCGACAAGCCGTCGTTCGAAGCCTTCTCGAAGGATGGCGCGGTCCAGATCAGAGGAGATCGTACCGACAAGCGCCGGCCCGGCCGCTAGCTACCGTTGCGACCGCCCCGTCGGCCGGAACCAGGCGGGCGAAGCCGGCGGCGAACAGTCAGCCCGCATGCCCAGCCCTTTCAGGAAGGCCCGCCTCAGCCGCCCGGCCTCGACCGCGTCCTGAACCATCTTCGACCGCGCCTGGGCCCCCGTCAGCTGCCGCACCCAGCTGCGGTACGGAATGAAGTCCGTCGTCGCGTCCCGGATCGCGTCCAACATTGCCTCGGCGAGCGCGTCCTGGGTCCGTTCATTCAGGGTCGGACTGTCGGGCGCCGCCGGCTCGTCCCGATCGGGGCCCAAAGCCTCGTCCAGCCTCGCCACCTCGGCGCCGATGGTTGTGCACTGGTTCAGATTGCGCCGGTCATACGGATTGGCCTGGGCCTGCAGCAGCACGGTCGGGATCTGGTCCCGACGAACGTTCAGGTCGACCAGCGGCGACGTCACCGCATCGCCGAAACCGGCCCCCACCTGCCGCGCGGTCGAACAGCCGCCCAGCAGGGCCAGAACCGAAATAGAGAGGAGGACGCGACGCAACGGCACCAAAACCTAGCCCGCGTTCAACGGCCGGATCGACTCGGCCGTGAACGGCTGGATCTCGCTGCCGAAATTGACCCACAGTACGGTCGTCGGATCGCCGTCCTCCACATAGAAGACGCGATCGCCCGACATCTGCTCGCCCAGATCCCCGCAGGGCGGATCCATCGGCTCGCTGTTGCCGTCGCCGGAGGAGAAGGCCTCCCACCGGGCCATGATCGGCTCGGGCGAAACGAGGTGGTAGACACCCTCGGCCACGCCGTCATAGGTCGGGCGCGCCAGCACGCACTGGGCCGTGTGCGGCCCCGGCGACTTGGTCCGGATCTCGGCCAGGACGGCGTCGATCGGCGCGTCGGCGGCCTTCTTGAACACGATAATCGTCGGGCTGCGCGCAGTCTGGCCGTCATAGGTCCCCTCCAACGCGAAGCCCGGCAGGCTGGCGTCATGAACCATGTGCGTATTGCCGGCCTGCGGACAGGCATAGCTCCAGACCGACAGCCCGGAGCCCTGGGTCTCGCCCCAGGTGCAGTTGACGAAGGTCTCCTGCATCATCTGACTGGGCTGCGGCGCAGCGGTCTGGGCAGGAGCCCGAACGGCGTCGGCCTTGCCTTCGGTCTGGTTGCAGGCCGTCAGCCCGATAAGCGCGACCGAAGCCGCCATGATCCCGATGTTCCGCATGTCCGTCCTCCCCGAATGGTGCCGCACCATACCGGCGACCCGCACGAAGTCCACGCGGCCGGCCGGTCGATCATGAAAGCAAGGAGAACACTTGTGGCTCAAGCAGCAAGCGACCGCATCGCCAGCGGGAGCCACCAACAAAAGATAAGATGGTACGCCCTCTCGGGCTCGAACCGAGGACCCTCTGATTAAAAGTCAGATGCTCTAACCAACTGAGCTAAGGGCGCGCACCGAAATCCGAAACGGCTTGGTCGTTTCGCGGTTGCGCCTTCTGGTTCATCGAACCCGCCGGGTCAAGGCCTCACCTCGACCAAACTGACGACCGCAGCTAGCAAGGCCTCCATGAAACCTCTTTCCGGCGTACGCATCATCGAGTTCGACGGCTTGGGTCCCGTGACCTTCGCCGGCATGGTCCTGGCCGATATGGGGGCCGATGTGCTGCGCCTCAGCCGCGCTGACGGGGCCGGCGTCTTCGGCGATGTCGGAAACGCCGTCATGCACCGGGCAAGGACCGCCGTGCCCGTCGACCTCAAGTCGCCCACCGACCGCGACCGCGTCCTCGACCTGATCGCGAGCGCCGACGCCGTGATCGAGGGCTTCCGCCCCGGCGTGCTGGAACGACTCGGTCTTGGGCCGGAGGACTGCGCCGCCCGCAATCCAAAGCTCGTCTTCGGCAGGGTCACGGGCTGGGGCCAGACGGGTCCGCTAGCCCAGACCGTCGGCCACGACATCAACTACATCGGTCTGACCGGCGCGCTGCACGCCATGGGCGAGGCGGGTCGCCCGCCCGTCCCGCCGCTGAACCTCGTCGGCGACTACGGCGGCGGCGCCATGCTGCTTGTGACAGGCGTGCTCGCCGCCATCATCGAGGCGCGGACCACCGGCAAGGGCCGCGTCGTCGACGCCGCCATGACCGACGGCACGGCTCTGCTGTCCGCCCTGTTCTTCGCCATGACAGCGAGCGGCCACTGGTCCGGCGAGCGCGGCGCCAATCTGCTGGACGGCGCCGCGCCCTTCTATCGCTGCTACGCCTGCGCCGACGGCAGGTTCGTCGCGGTTGGAGCGCTGGAGCCTCGCTTCTACGCCGCCTTGCTCGCCGGACTGGATCTCGAGGCCGCCGATGCGCCTCAGTTCCCGGTCAGCGGCTGGCCGTCGCTGGAAGCCAGGTTCACGGAACTCTTCGCGGACCGGACCCGCGACGAGTGGGCCGCCCATTTCGAGGGAACCGAAGCCTGCGTCACGCCAGTGCTGACCTTCGCAGAGGCCGCCGACCATCCGCACAATCACGCTCGAGAAACCCTCGCCGGCTCTCCGCTCCAGCCCTCGCCGGCCCCCCGTTTCGATGGCCGGGTGGCGCCGATTGAGCCGTCGGCATCGCTTTCCTTGACTGAAGCCCTCTCTCGCTGGGCCTAGGCGACCTGTGCGTTCGTTTCTTCAACCGACCCGGCGCAGGCCTCCGCCAGGGTCGCGGCCAGCAGTACCGGATCGATCGGCTTGGTCAGGAAGGCATAGACCCCCGTCGCGTCCCAGGCGGTGCGATGATCGTCCATGGCGTTGGCGGTCAGGGCGATCAGCGGCGTGCTGCGGTTCAGGCCCCCGGCCCGAATCTGGGCCGTGGCCTCCAGGCCGTCCATGACCGGCATCTGCATGTCCATCAGGATGGCATCAAACCGCTGGGTCTTCGCGGCCTCCACCGCCTCGGCCCCGTTCTCGACCAGCAGGATGGTGCAACCGTGCGGCTCCAGCAGCAGGGACAGGATACGCCGGTTCACTGCGTGATCGTCGGCGGCAAGGATGACCTTGCCCTGCAACCCCGCCTGTTCGGCCACCCGACGGCGCGCCTCGGTCGCCGGCTTGGCCACAGCCTCCATCGGCAGGCTCAGTACGAAGGTCGAGCCCTCGCCTTCGACGCTCTCGGCGGCAAGGCTCCCGCCCATGATCTCGGCCAGCCGGCGGCTGATCGCCAGTCCGAGGCCGGTGCCGCCGTATTTGCGCGTCGTGCCCGCGTCGACCTGCTCGAAACTATCGAAGATGCGCGCCAGGCGGTCCGCCGGAATACCGACGCCGGTATCGGTCACCGCAATGATCAGATGATTGTCCTTCGCCCGCCAGTCGACCGCGACGGTGATCGCGCCGTCGTCCGTGAACTTCACCGCGTTGGACAGAAGGTTGAACAGCATCTGCTGCAGGCGCAGCGGATCGGTCCGGACACAGTCGGGCACATCAGGCTCGATCTCGATCTTCAGCCGCACTCCGTTGGCCTCGGCCTTGGGGCCCCAGAGCCGGCCCAGCGAGCCCAGCTTCTCGCGCAGGTCCATCACCGAGGATTCGAGCGTCATCTTGCCCGCCTCAATTTTGGACAGGTCGAGCACGTCATTCAACAGGCCGACCAGCACGTCGCCGGCGTCCAGCAGCATCGACACATGCTCACGCTGTTCCCGGTCCAGCCGCGTCCGGCGCAGCAGATTGGCGGCCGAGATGACCGCGTTCATGGGGGTACGAATCTCATGGCTGATGACGGCCAGGAAGTCGGACTTGGCGGCGCTGGCGACCTCGGCCTTCTGGCGTTCCAGCCGCGCCTCCGCGTTCGCGGTCTGCAGGGCCGTCGTGGTCATCGAGCTCTGCCGCACGGCGACAACAAGATGCATCATGTACAGAACGCCGCCCAAGGCGATCAGCATCTCCTGCGGCTTGCCGTCGACGATGGCGCCGACGATGGGCATGCCGAGAAAATAGAGGCTGTGCGGGATGACCGCCGCGAACAGCAGCGGCCGCACGTGATGCATATGCAGGCTGACGTGCAGCAGGCCCCCGGCCACCTGAACAATGGCGAACAGTCGTCCCGCATCGCCGCCAGCAACCCACAGATACGCCGCGATGCCGGAATAGACGATCACATTGACGGAGGCGGTGGCGCAAAGCGCGATCTTGTAACCAGACGAGGGCACGATCTCCGGCCGTTTGCGCAGCGGCCGGAATACGGCCCAGTCGAGCCATTGCGTCGCCACCACCGCCCCGAACCACACGGCCGGCCAGAAGGTATGGGTCATGAACCACGTGGTTACGGCGATGAACGCCGCCAGACCGATCCGCGTCCTCAGTTCGCGGAACCGCACCTGGGCGATCATGGCATAGCCGTTCGCCGTCATTCTTGAACCCTCTCCCGTTCGGTAGAGTGTCGCGGCAATAGAAGAATGATTGGTTGCCAGAACACCGTTGATCCAGCGTGACCGGCAACGTGGGACGAGTTATGGAACAGGGCTGTTCACGGCGCGTTCCGACGCCGCACTCCGGGGGAGATTTGAAATGAAGCGTTTGATGTTGCTCGTGGCTCTCGGGGCCGCCGGTCTGGCCGTCGCTGGCTGCGAAGACCCCGCGTCCCAGCAGGCCGAGACCGCTCCGCCGCCCATTGAAGCGCCCCTCGCGCCGTCGGCGACCGACCAGGGCGTCCCTGCTGCGGACACCACCGCGCCCACAGACGCTCCACCCACAAACTCGACCCTGCCGCCCGAGCAGCGCTCTTCGGAAGAGACGGTTCAGCCCGAGAGCGAAACCCTGTTCTATTGATCGGCCGCAAGGTCATCCCGATTCGCTGATTGAGGGGGGCCTCAGGCGAGCCTGGTCCAGTTCGGACCATGTCGCCGATCAGGGTAGTATATTGACGTCGAGGTCCTCTCCCTTCCGCAGCATCACCTCCGCGTTCCTCGCGGCGGCCTTCGGCTTGGGCGCCATAGGCGTCGCGAATACCGCCTCGGCCGATCCACGCGCCCAGATCCGCGGCGACCTCGACGCCGAGTTGCGCACGGCCATGACCCGCGCGATCGGCGAGGCCGACGGTCCTCCCACCAACGGTTTCGACGCCCGAAGGCGTGCTCGCGCCGCGATGGCCTCAGTTGAGGCTCTGCTGCGATCCGAAGGCTACTACCAGCCCACGCTGGCGGACATCGTCGAGGGAGAGGACAATCCGATCGCGATCGTCGAGATCACGCCGGGCCCGCGTTTCGTCCTCGCCGCCCCGACCATTCAGTGGATCACGCCCGAGCCTGCGCCCGAGGTCATACGCACGGCCCAGGCCGAGATCGCGCTCGAGCCCGGAGATCCGGGTCGCGCTGCTGACATCATCGCCGGCGAAGGCCGGATCATCGCCAGGCTGGCGCGCGAAGGCTATCCCGATGCCGTGACACAACCGCGTCGCGTCGTCGTCGATCACGCCGCCCTCACCGTCGCACCGACCTTCAACATCAACTCCGGCCCCCTGGTTCGCCTCGACGGCGTGCGGGTGGAGACGCGCGGCCCGACAAATCCCGCCTGGGTCATGGGCCTCGCGCCGTGGAACGAGGGTCAGCGTTACGACCCCGAATTGGTGGCGGAACTGGAGCGGCGGCTGCTGGAGACCGGCGTCTACGACGGAGTCGCGGTGGCCCTGACACCGGCAGACCAAACCAACCCGGCGGGCAACCGGCCCATCGTCGTCACACTCACCGACCGGCCGCGCCGCATCCTGGAGGCCGGCGCGACCTTCTCGACCGCCGACGGTTCAGGTGTGAACGGACTCTGGACCTGGTACAATCGCTTCGGCCGCGCCGACACCCTGCGGTTCGAAGCGCGTCTCGCCACGATCGACAGCCGCATCGGCGCCGACCTCAGCCTGCCCCACTGGCGCACGCCGGGCGAAACCCTGGCCCTATCCGCCGCCATAGTGAACGAGGACACCGACGCCTATCGCCGGACCGCCGCCGTCGTGTCCGCCGACCTTCGCCAGCGCATCGGCAAGATCTCGTACTACAGCTACGGCGTCGGTCTGGACGCCGGTCGATACAACGAGAACCGCTTCGATCCGATCACCCGGGCGCCCGTCAGCTTCGACCGTGATCTGGCAATCCTGACCGCCAGGGGCAGCGCCTATATCGATCAATCGAACGACCCGCTGAACCCCACCACCGGCTGGCGCATGACGCTGAATGTCCAGCCGACGGCGGTGGCGGGTGAGGACACCGTCCTGTTCCTGCGCACCGAGGCCCAGACCACCGCCTACATGCCGGTCCAGGACAACGGCCGCACCGTCCTGGCCGGCCGCTTGCGACTGGGTTCGATCCTCGGCGGCGATGAACTCAGCGTCCCGTCGGACCGGCTGTTCTATTCCGGCGGCGGGGGATCGGTGCGCGGCTACGGATACCAGGGCGTCGGACCGCGCCTGCCCGACAACACGCCGCGCGGGGGTCTTTCGCTGTTCGAGGTTTCGGCCGAGGTCCGGCACGACGTGGGCAAGGGTTTCGGCGTCGTCGGCTTCGTGGATGTCGGGGCGATCGGCTTTGCCGAGACGCCAGACTTCTCCGACCTGCGCTACGCCGTGGGCATCGGCGCCCGCTACAACCTGTCCTTCGGCCCGATCCGCGCCGACATCGCCTTCCCGCTCGACAAACGCGAGGGAGACGCAGGCTTCCAGGTCTACGTCAGTATCGGCCAGGCATTTTGACCGAGCTCGTTCCCGACACGCCCGAAGCGCCGGAAACGCCGGCCAAGGCCGAAAAGCGCCGTCGTACCCGGATTCAGGCCATCGCCTTTTTCGGCGGCTTCGCGCTCATGGGCCTGCTGGCCCTGACCCTGATCCTGGCCTTCGGCGGCCGGATGTATCTGGTCTCCGGCCCGGGGCGCGATCTGGTCACCGGCTTCGTCGCCGGCAAGAAGATCAGCCGCTACGGCCGCATCAATGTCGAGGGTCTCCAGGGCGATCTGTTCGACGATTTCACCCTCGCCCGCGTCACCATCACTGATGAAAAGGGCGTCTGGCTGGAGGCGCGCGACGTCCGCGTGGACTGGAGCTATTGGCCCTTGGTCACCCGGCGGTTCCACGCCTCGGACATCACCGCCCGGTCGATCCGTCTGATCCGCCGGCCGGAGCTCGATCCGCCGGACGGCAAGCCGCCCCGGCCCATGCCGATCAGCATCGACATCGACCGGTTCACGGCCGACGTCGAACTCCTTGAAGGCTTCTCCCAGGAGTATGGTCGCTGGCGCCTGACCGGCGACGCCCGCGTCCCGCGCACGGGTGACAAGACGGCGACCGTCAGCGCCTACAGCCTGAACCGGCCGGGCGACTTCCTGCGTGTTGCAGCCACCGTCGGCGCCAGGCCCGAGAATCTGCGCCTGAACCTTCGCGCCAGCGAAGCGCAAGGTGGTCCGCTGGCCGGATCGCTGGGCTATTCGCCCGACCAGCCCTTTTTCGCCTCGGCCCTCGTCAACGGCGACATCGTCAACGCCACGGTACGCACCGGCGACTTCACACCGCTGACCATTCGGGGACGCTATGGCCCCGAGGGCTCGCGCATCTCGGGGTATTTCGATTTCAGCGGGTCCGATCTGCTAGCGCCCTTCGTCGAACGCATCGGTCGCACCGCCCGCTTCGGCTTCGCCGCCATCCCCGACGCGACCCGGGAGAACGTCCAGGGCATGGCCTGGCGCCTGACCTCCGAAAACCTGCAGTCCAGCGCCCAGGGCATGATCCATCTCGACGGCCGCAGCGCGCCGGATGGCGTGGCCCTGACGGTCTCGACCGGGTCGGTCACCCGGCTCGTCGGCACGACCAGCGGCGGGGCGGCGACCTGGTCCGGCGTCTTCACCGGGGACGCCGAGCGCTGGGTGCTGAACGGCGACGTCCGCCTGGCGAATGCCTCTCTGGCCAGCTATGCGGCGCAGGCCATTGCGGGCCCGCTCGACATCTCTGCGGATAACGGCCGCATCGGCCTGACGGGCGATCTCGCCGTGGCCGGGGGACGCAGCGAGGGTATCGTCGGCGCGCTTCTGGGGGCCGCGCCTCGCCTGTCCTTCGAGGCCTCGCGCCTCGCCGACGGGGCCATCCTGCTTCAGAAGGTCGACGTGCGCGGTCAGGCCCTGACCGTGACCGGCTCGGGCGGGCGCGGCCTGACGGGCGGCCTTGGCTTCCAAGGCCGGGCCGATGTCACCGATGTCAGCCGCATCCGAACCGGAGCGCGCGGAACCTTCGGCGGGCCGATCCAGGCAACCTCGGCCCGCAGCGGCGCGCCATGGGTCCTGACCTTTGACGGTCGCGGCGGCCGTCTCGCCACCGGCATGGCCGAATTGGATCGACTGCTCGGCGCGACGCCGCGTCTGCAACTCGCCGGGAGCCTCGACGACGGCCGTATCGCCGTCGAACGGGGCCTCCTGACCGGCGCTGCCGGCACGGCCTCGGCGCGCGGTCTGATCGAGCCCCAGGGCCGTCTGCGTCTGGCCCTGAACTGGAACGCCCGCGGCCCCTTCGGTGTCGGCCCCCTCGCTATCGACGGAGCCATGACCGGCGCCGGCGCCTTGACCGGCACCTTGGCGCAGCCGCGCGTGGACCTGACCGCCGCCTTCGGCAGTATCGCGGCCGGCCCGCTGACCCTGACCCACGCCGACCTGATCCTGAGTTTCCGCAAGGGCGCGGACGCTTCCGACGGCAATATCATCATGACGGCGGGATCGAACTACGGCCCCGCCCGAGCGGCCGGGAACTTCTTCCTCGGCGGAAATCGCATCCGCCTGACCGAGGTCGACCTGAATGCCGGAGGGATAACCGCCCAGGGGTCTGTCGCCCTCGCCAACAATACGCCGTCCAGCGCCGACCTGACTTTTACAGCTCGTCCCGGAGCCTTCCTGGCCTCCGGGAGGGCGGACGGTCGCATCCGTCTGAGCGAAGGCGCAGGCGGGGAAACCGCTATCCTCGACGTCGCCGGCTCCAATGTCCGTCTGGCCGGTTCGACCTATGTCATCCGCACGTTCGAGCTGGACGGCCGCGGCACGCTCGAACGCCTGCCCTTCACCCTGAAGGCCGATGTCGGCGGCGATACGCCCGTCTCCTTTGACGGCACGGGCGTCTATTCGCGGCGGGGCGAGGCCCAGAGCATCACCCTGAGCGGCGGTGGCAAGGTTCGCGAAATCGCCTTCTCCACCCGGAGCCCCGCCGTCATCGCCCTGGCCGGTGACGGTCGTGTCGCCCGTCTCGATCTGTCGGTGGGCGGCGGCGTCCTGATGGGCGAAATCCGCCAGGACTCGGACGCCGTCGTCATCCAGGCGGATCTGACCAGCGTCGAGCTGGGTTCCATCGCGCCCGATCTGCGAGGCCGCGTTACGGGCCGTGTTTCCCTGCGCGGCGCCGGCGACGACCTGTCGGGATCCGCCAACGTCAACCTGGCCCAGCTCCGCAGCGTCGATGCGCCCCGGGGCCTGTCGGTCGACGGCTCGATCAATGCGACCCTGGTCAACGACGCGCTCAGAATCCAGGCCAGTGCAGCCGGGACCGACGCTGTGCGCGCCACCGCAGACATCACCCTGCCGGTCGAGGCGTCGGCCGCGCCGTTGCGCCTGGCCATCGTCCGCACCCGTTCGATGTCGGGCGAGGTCGAGGTCCACGGTCAGATCCAGCCGATCTGGGACGTGTTCTTCGGCGGCGAACGCACCCTGGCCGGTCAGGTCGACGGCAACGCGACCCTGGGCGGCACCCTGGCGGCGCCCCTGATCAACGGGCGGCTGAACCTGCGGGACGGCCGCTTCCGCGACAACGGCGTGGGCCTGACGCTGGACGACGTCACCCTGGCCAGCCGGTTCGACGATGCGACAGCCCTGATCCAGACCTTCACCGCCACCGACGGCTCGGGCGGCACGGTGTCTGGCGGCGGCCGGATCGGTTTGCGCGAGGGTTCGGGTTCGAACTTCAAACTGGCGCTGACCCGTTTCCGCATCATCGACAACGATATCGCCGAGGCCCGCGCCTCGGGTCCTCTGACCGTGGTCCGCGCCGCCGACGGCAACATCCAGCTGGCGGGCGCGATCGGCATCGACGAGGCCCGGATCGAGGCCAATCCGCCGGGCTCCAACGGCATCGTCGGCATGGACGTCGTCGAGATCAACCGCCCCGGCGGCGATCCCGTAGAGACCGACGACGACGGTCCCAGCCGGGGTCCCCAGATCGGCCTCGACATCCGGTTGCGTTCGCGCGGCGACGTCCAGGTCGCGGGCAGGGGGTTGAACGTCCTGCTCAATGTCGACGCCCGTGTACGGGGCACGGTGGCCCAGCCTGTTCTGAGCGGCAACGCCACCATCGTGCGCGGCGACTACGAGTTCGCGGGCAAGCGATTCGTCTTCGACGATCGGGGCTCCATCGCCCTGTCCACCGACCCGGCCCGCATCCGGCTGAACCTGTCGGCGGTGCGTGAGGATCCCGCACTGACCGCGACCATCCGCGTCACCGGGACGGCGGCGCGACCGGAGATCCTGCTGACTTCCACACCGGCTCTGCCCCAGGACGAGATCCTGTCCCAGGTGCTGTTCGGACGTTCGGCGTCGCAGCTGTCGCCGTTCGAGGCGGCCCAGCTGGCGGCGGGGGTGGCCTCGCTGGCAGGTGGCGGCGGCTTCGATGTGATCGGAAACCTGCGCGAACTGGCCGGGCTGGACCGGCTGTCGTTCGGCGGCGAGGCCTCGGCCCTGACCGTCGCGGGCGGCCGCTACATCACCGACAACGTCTATCTGGAAATCATCGGCGGCGGCGAAGGCGGGGCGGCGGTCAATGTCGAATGGCAGGTGCGCAGAAACATCGCCATCAGCTCCCAGTTCGGCGGACAGGGCGACGCGACCCTGTCCATCCGCTGGCGACGCCAGTCCCGCGTCCCCGGAACCGGAGCGCAGGACCGACGGCCCAACAGTTCAGCGGACCCGGATTAGCGCGACTGCTCCATCTGGATCCGGTCCAGCTGCTTGATGCCCTTCAGGCCCGTGACGTGCAGGATGAACTGGACGACCATGACGACGACCGACAAGGCGATCTGCCACATCGGGGTAGCGGGCACGTTCGGCATGGAGGCGGACAACAGGGGCGCCGCGAGGCTCATGGCGATGCCCAGGGCGATCAGGACCATGAACAGGACGGCGATGAATTTGCCCGGATTGCGCCACTGAACGACGCCGAGGATCAGCTGGATCACAATCATTCCGCCAGCCATCCAGAGCCCGGCCTGAAGCGACGCATCGGCCATCGCCGCAGCAGCGGGATCGCCCTGTGACGCGGTCGCGAGCGCATCGCTCATCGCCGCCGGATTGGCCAGCGTCCAGGCCAGGCTGATCACGCCGACCACGACGCCGATGAAGATCGAGATCGCACTGGCCTTGGCCCCGCGTTCGGCATCGGCCTCGGTCGTCATCGGGCTCGAGGGATTCATCGCCTTTAGCCAGTTGCTCATGTGTCTTTCCTCCAAAATGACAAGCACGTTTTACATGATGGCCGCAGAGGGCGCAATATTGTTCGGCCTTCTCCCTCCCCCTCGGGGGAGGGAGAAGGCTGGACGTGAGTCATCGTTCTTCCGCTTTGAACGGGCGGGGAAGTCGACGGAGCCCGGGCGGTCGCCCGGAACCGATATGGCCCCCTGCTTTCGCGTTACGGGGACCGGATGAGAATTTTCCGCTCGCGCCGGGGCTCCGTCGCGACCGGTTCACGCGAGCGGCCGGTGACGGGCTTCGTGCAGCCTGCCGGGGTAGTGTCTGTTCGACCCCCGGACCTTTGCGCCGCTTAAACCCAGTCCGACCTAAGCCCACGACGGGCGGAGGGTGTCAGGTCCCTCCGGGCTCCACGGTTTGTCACCCCGCAGACAGTCCTGCATCCGCGCCGGTTCGTGCCTCCACGGATCCAGGTCGTCGCCGGATCAGGGTCCTCGGCCGCGCGCAGCGATGCAGTTTCCCGCTCGATCGCGCCCCCTCGCACGTCCGGCTCCTGGGCCCAGGACGCCTTCCCCTCGCGACGGGACGGGAGAAGTGTACGCCCGGTTCGGAGGGCGCCTGCGATAAAGGCTCTAAAAAGTTCCGGCCATTGAAATCGTTGGGCGATTCCGGGCGTCCGTTGATGGGTATGGGGCCCTTCCGCCGGAGAGAGGGAAGTGAGCGCCTTCACCTTTCTGTCCGCCCCGTCTAAAGACCCACCATGCGGATTCTCCCACAGGATCAGGCCGCCCTCGACCTGGTCGGGCGGGGCGAGGCCGATCTGATCGATCGCGCGGTTCGATGGGCGAACGTCAACTCCGGCAGCGATCACGCCGAGGGGCTGAACGTCACCCTGGCCCTGCTGGAAACCGAGACGGCCCGCCTGCCCGCCGAAATCGCGCGCATCGCGACCCAGGGCTTCTCCACCATCGGCGACGACGGGTCCGTGCGGCCTCAGTCCCGTGCCGATGCGTTGAAACTCACCGCGCGGCCCGAGGCGCCGATCCAGGTCGTCCTGACCGGCCACTACGACACCGTCTATCCGGCCGACAGCGCCTTCCAGAGCGTCATCACACGTCCTGACGGCGCCCTGAACGGTCCCGGGATCGCCGACATGAAGGGTGGCATCTCCGTCATGCTGGGCGCGCTGGCGGCGTTCGAGACCCATCCGGAGCGGGATCGCGTCGGCTGGACCGTCCTGCTGTCCCCCGACGAGGAGATCGGCTCCCCCGCATCGGCGCCGCTGCTGGCCGAGCTCGGCGCGCGCGGGCACGTCGGCATGACCTATGAGCCGGCGCTGGCCGACGGGACCCTGGCGGGGGCGCGCAAGGGCAGCGGCAACTTCCACCTGATCATCACCGGCAAGGCGGCCCATGCCGGACGCGCCTTCCATGAGGGCGCCAATGCGGTGGCCGGCGCCGCGGTGATCGCTGCGGCCCTGCATGGGCTGAACGGACGACGTGAAGGGGTGACGGTCAATGTGGCGCGCATCTCCGGCGGCGGGGCGCTGAACGTCGTGGCCGACAACGCCGTGGTGCGGTTCAACGTCCGGGTTCCTGATGCGCAGGCCGCCGCCTGGGTCACGGATGCGATCGGGGAGATCGTTGAGACGCCGCCGTTCGAGGGGCTGATGCTGGATCTGCACGGCGGGATGACGCGGGCGCCCAAGCCGATGGATACAGCCCAGACCGCCCTGTTCGAGGCGGTGCGCGAGACTGGCGCCCTGCTGGGTCAGGCCATCGCCTGGTCGCCGTCGGGCGGGGTATGCGAGGGCAACAACCTGCATGCGGCCGGCCTGCCCAATATCGACACGCTCGGGGTGCGCGGCGGGCTGATCCATTCGTCCGAAGAGTTCGCCTGGCCCGATAGTTTCGTCGAGCGGGCCCGGCTGTCGACCCTGATGCTGTGCAAGATCGCCTCGGGCGAGATCGACGCGGTGAAGCTCAAGGCGCTGCGTCTGGAGACGATGTGATGAGGCCATTCGCACTCAATCCTCCCCCGTCGGGGGAGGGGAACCGCGTCTTCGCGGTGGAGGGGGCAAACCCCGGACACCGAGCTCGCTGTGAGCCCCCTCCCCCCCAGCGCAAGCGCGCTGCGGTCCCCCTCCCCCTTCGTGGGAGGATTTAAGATGCTCGTTGTCCGCCCCGCCGGTCCCGGCGACCTTGATCATCTGCTGGAGCTCGCCATCCTGTCCGGGCCCGGCTTCACCAGCCTGCCCGAGGACCCGGACCAGTTGTCGGACCGGCTGGACGTCAGCCGCGACAGTTTCACCGGCGCCATTCCCGTGCCGGACCGCTGGTTCACCCTGATGATGGAGGAGACCGACACCGGCGACGTCGACGGCATCGCCAGCGTCAAGGCGACCGTGGGCATGAAGCGGCCCTTCTTCTCGTTCCGCATCGCCAACAACCCGGTCCAGTCGCCGTCGCTGGGCATCCGGATGGATCACCAGACCCTGACCCTGGTCAACGAGTGCTCGGGCTGGACCGAGGTCGGGTCGCTGTTCCTGAAGGCGGATCGGCGCAAGGGCGGCGCGGGGCGATTGCTGAGCCAGTCGCGCTACATGCTGATCGGGGCGCAGCCGGAGCTGTTCGCCGAGACGGTGCTGGCCGAACTGCGCGGGGTGTTCACGCCGGACGGCGCCTGTCCGTTCTGGGACCATGTGGCGCACAAATTCTTCCCCATGCCGTTCGACCAGGCAGACATGATGACCGGGTCAACGGACAAACAGTTCATCCTCGACCTCGCGCCGCGCCATCCGATCTATATCGACCTGCTGCCCGAGCCGGCGCGGGCCGTCATCGGCAAGGTGCATCCGCAAGGGGTGGCGGCCATGGCCCTGCTGGAGAGCGAAGGGTTCCGGCCGAACGGGCTGGTGGACATCTTCGACGCCGGGCCGACGGTGACCTGTCCGCGCGACCATATTCGAACAGTGAGGGATGCGCGGCGGCTGTCGGTCGTGGTGTCGGAGGAGTTCGACGCCGAGCTGCCGGCCCTGGTCTCGACGGACAGCGTGGAGGCCTTCCGGGCCGTGCGGGCCCGCGCGGCGATCGAGGGCGAGACGGTACGGGTGACGGCCGAGACCGCAGGCGCGCTGAGGGTGCGGGCGGGTGACATCGTGCGAGTGAAATCATGACCCCTCTCCTCCCGTGCATCCCCGCGAAGGCGGGGACCCAGGAATTTGGGCGCTCTGACCTCGCCGGGACCCGCGGACCGAAATCCGAGGCGCCGTGCCTCACAAAAGAACTGGGTCCCCGCCTTCGCGGGGATGATCGGATTTAAAAGATGAGCGACGGCAAACTCTATCTGAACGGCGCCTGGACCGAGGGCGCGGGCGACGGCTTCGCCTCCTTCGATCCGGCGAAGGAGGCGCGGGTCTGGCGCGGGAACGAGGCATCGGGGGCGCAGGTCGGGGCCGCCGTCGAGGCGGCGCGCGCGGCCTTCCCGGACTGGGCCGATCGGCCGCGCGACGAGCGGATCGCCGCGATGAAACGCTATCAGGCGGCGTTAAAGGCGCGGGCGCCGGGCTTAGCCGAGGCCATCAGCCGCGAGACGGGCAAGGCGCTGTGGGAGACGACGGCCGAGCTGGGGTCGATGGCGGGCAAGGTGGATCTCTCGATCCGCGCCTATGACGAGCGGACCGGCGAGCGGACATCCGAGACGGCGTTCGGGGCGGCGACGCTGAGGCATCGGCCACACGGGGTGGCGGCGGTTTTAGGGCCGTTCAACTTCCCCGGCCACCTGCCGAACGGCCATATCGTGCCGGCGCTGCTGGCCGGCGACACAGTGGTGTTCAAGCCGTCGGAGGAGACGCCGCACACGGGCCAGCTGATGGCCGAATGCCTGGAAGAGGCAGACCTGCCGAAGGGGGTGTTCAACCTGGTGCAGGGCGGGCGCGAGGTCGGGTCGGCCTTGCTGGACCAGCCGATCGACGCGCTGATGTTCACCGGCTCGGGCGCGGCGGGCGCGCATTTCCGGCGCAAGTTCGCCGACGATCCGCATGTGATCCTGGCGCTGGAACTGGGCGGCAACAACCCGCTGGTGGTCTGGGATGCGGCGGACGCGGAGGCCGTGGCCGGCGTCGTGGTGCAGTCGGCCTTCGTGACGACGGGACAGCGGTGTTCCTGCGCGCGGCGGCTGATCGTGCCGGAGGGGCCGGCAGGAGACGCCATCATCGAGGCGGTAAACGCCCTGGTCGAACGGCTGATCTTCGCGCCATGGGACTCGACGCCGGAACCCTATGCCGGACCGCTGATCTCGCAGCGCGCGGCCGAACAGGCCCTGGCGGCGCTGCAGCAACGCATCGACTCCGGCGCCCGCGTGATCCGCGCGTCCGGCCCGGTCGACAACCTGCCCGACGCCTTCGTCCGGCCCGCGATCATCGATGTCACCGGCGTCGACGTCCCGGACGAGGAGATGTTCGCCCCCTTCTTGTCCATCACCCGCGTGGCCTCGTTCGAGGACGCCATCGCCGCCGCCAATGCGACCCGTTACGGACTGTCGGCGGGTCTGGTGTCGGACGATCCGGCCCACTGGGACCGGTTCATCCGGCGCATCCGGGCGGGGGTCGTCAACTTCAACCGGCCAACGACGGGCGCGGCGGGCGACATGCCCTTCGGTGGTCTGGGCGCGAGCGGCAACCACCGGCCGAGTGCGTATTATGCGGCCGACTACTGCGCCTATCCGGTCGCCAGCTTCGAGGCCGGAGCGGTGAAGAACATCGAGGGCGAGATCCGGGGACTGCGATGACCACCGCCGTCGAAGCCAATGCCGACGGTCTGATCGGGCCGACACACTCCTATGCCGGTCTCAGCCCCGGCAACCTCGCTTCGAGTCTGAACGGGGGCCAGGGGTCGAACCCGCGCGCCGCCGTCCTGCAGGGGCTTGAGAAGATGAAACGGCTCGCCGACCTCGGCCTGCCGCAGTTCGTGCTGCCGCCGCATGAGCGGCCGGACATTCCGTTCCTGCGGTCTCTCGGTTTCAGCGGGTCGGACGCGAGGGTGCTGGAGCAGGCCTGGAAGGAGGCGCCGACGTTCGCCGCCGCCGCCTGTTCGGCCTCGCCGATGTGGGCCGCCAACGCCGCGACGGTGACGCCCAGCGCGGACTCTGCCGACGGGCGGGTGCATTTCACGCCGGCCAATCTGCACACCAACCTGCACCGCTCGCTGGAGCATGCCCAGACGAAACGGGCGCTGGAGGCCCTGTTCCCCGACCCTGCCCGTTTCGCCGTCCACGACGCCCTGCACCCCGTCGCCCATCTCGCGGACGAGGGCGCGGCCAACCATGTCCGCCTGTGCGCCGGGCACGGGGAGCCGGGGGTCAACCTGCTGGTCTGGGGGCGGGACGCCTTCGCGCACTGGGACGGGCCCTGGCCTGCTCGCCAGACGCGGCAGGCGTCCGAAGCCATCACCCGTCGGCATGGCGCGCACGGCGTGGTCCTGGCCCAGCAGTCGCGGGCGGCCATCGCGGGCGGGACCTTCCACAATGACGTCGTCTGCGTCGGGGCGCTGGAGACGCTGTTCCATCACGAGCTGGCGTTCGAGGACACGGCAGGAACCCACGCCGCCGTCCGCGCGGCGGCGACCGGGTTCGATCCGATCTTCGTGGAGGTATCCTCGGCCGACCTGCCGCTGGCTGACGCTATCTCGAGCTATCTGTTCAACTCGATGCTGGTCTCGCTGCCGGGCGAGAGCCGGCTGACGCTGATCTGTCCGACGGAGACGCGGGACAACCCGCGCGCCCATGCGGTGGCGCAGGGGCTGGTGGCGTCGAACGGTCCGATCGGGCGGGTCGAGTATGTCGATGTGCGCCAATCGATGCGGAACGGCGGCGGCCCCGCGTGCCTGCGCCTCCGCGTCGTGTTGACCGAGGCCGAGATTGACGCCGTCCATGGTCCGATGCGGATGAACGACGACCTGTTCGGCGTTCTGACAGGCTGGGCGACGCGTCACTATCGCGACCGGCTGGCGCCCGCCGATCTGGCCGATCCGGCGCTGCTCACCGAGACGCGTGAAGCGCTCGACAGTCTAACGGCGATCCTCGACCTTGGAGACGCCTTCTACGCGTTCCAGCGGACCTGACCGATGTCGGAGTCGAGCCACCGGATCGCCACCGAGGCCGATATCCCGGCCCTGGTCGGCCTGATGGACCTCGCCATCTCGGGACCGCTGGCCGCCTTCCTGACGGCCGATCAGATCGCGGCCAGCCGGGTGCTGATGGGGCTGGACAGCCAGATCATCGCGGACCGGACCTATTTCATCGTCGAGGTCGACGGCGTGCCGGCCGGCTGCGGCGGCTGGAGCCGAAGGATCACCACCTATGGCGGAGACCATACGCCGGGGCGGGTTCCCGCGCCGCTGACGACCGGCGTCGACGCGGCCCGGGTCCGGGCCATGTACACCCACCCCGACTTCCTGCGCCGGGGCATCGGACGGATGATCCTGGACCTGTGCGAGGCGGCGGCGCGGGCCGAGGGCTACGACCGGGTCGAGCTGGTGGCGACGATGGGCGGGGAGCCGCTGTATCTGTCCGCAGGCTATCGCGAGATCGAGCGGTTCGAGGATGATCGCGGCGGGGCGCCCGTGCCGCTGGTCAGGATGGGCAAATCCCTGAAGGATGGCGCCGCCGACTTCGAGGGAAAATGATCTTGCGCCAATTCGCCTTCGCCTGCGCAATCCTGAGCCTGGTCATCCTCGCGGTGGCCGCGATCTCGGCCGGGTTCGCCTATCCGGGCTACGACCATCTGCGCCAGTACATCAGCGAACTGGGCGCGACCGGCGCGAGTACGGGGCCAGGCGTCAGCTATGCCTTCATCGCCTCAGGCGCCCTTCTGGCCGCCTTCTGGCTGATGTGCATTCCGCTTTTTCCACGTAGCCCGCTGGCTATGATCGGCTTCGGCCTGAGCGCGCTGAACGGTCTCGGCCTGATGTTCGGCGGAGTTTTTCCCTGCGATTTCCAATGCTCGCTGGCGAGCCCGAGCCCGGCCGCCGTCCTGCATGAGGTGCTGGGAGGCATCGGCTATCTGTGCGGTCTGGCTGGACTGGGCCTGGTCGGGCTGGCGGCGAAGTCCTGGCCCCGAGGGCGCGACCTGTTCCATCTCGCCATCGTCTGCGGGGCGCCCGCCGCCGGCGCCATCTGGCTGATCCACCCCGGATTCGAATTCTTCGGCGGAGCCCAGCGGGTTCTCGAGATCGCGCTTGCCGCCTGGACGGTCGGCGTCGCCCTGGCCGTCCGTCGGCCCATGGAAACAGTCGCATGATGCAGGTTCATATGACGTCCGCCCGCCGCCTGAGAAACATCGTGGGCGGCTCGGCCGGCAATCTGGTCGAATGGTTCGACTGGTTCGCCTACGCGGCCTTCACCGTCTATTTCGCCCCGGTCTTCTTCCCGAAGGGCGAGCCGACCGCCCAGTTGCTAAGCACCGCCGCCATCTTCGCCGTCGGCTTCCTGATGCGCCCCGTGGGGGCCTGGGTCATGGGCGTCTATGCCGATCGCAAGGGACGCAAGGCCGGCCTGACCCTGTCGGTCAGCCTGATGTGCGCGGGCTCGCTGCTGATCGCCTGCACCCCCGGCTATGCCACCATCGGTCTGGCCGCCCCTGCCCTGCTGCTGTTCGCCCGCATGATGCAGGGCCTCAGCGTCGGCGGCGAATACGGCTCCAGCGCCACCTATCTGTCCGAGATGGCCACGGCGAAGCATCGCGGCTTCTGGTCCAGCTTCCAGTATGTGACCCTGATCTCCGGCCAGCTGCTGGCCCTGATGCTGCTGATCCTGCTGCAGCGGACCCTGGGCGAAGCGGCCCTGTCGGACTGGGCCTGGCGCATCCCCTTCTTCGTCGGGGCGGGGCTGGCGGTCGTGGTCTTCTGGCTGCGTCGGGGCCTGGACGAGACCCGCGCCTTCGAGGATCCGGTGACCCGCGCCGCGCCCAAATCCAGCGCGCTGGAGCTGGTGCTGCGCCATCCGAAGGAGGCGCTGATCGTCATCGGCCTGACCGCCGGGGGGACCCTCGCCTTCTATACCTACACCACCTATCTGCAGAAATTCCTGACCAACACCTCAGGCTTCTCCAAGGCCCAGGCGACCGAGATCAGCGCTGCGGCACTGTTCCTGTTCATGCTGCTGCAGCCCGCCGTCGGGGCCCTGTCAGACCGGATTGGCAGGAAGCCCGTCATGATCACCTTCGGCATACTGGGGGTGTTCTGCACCGTGCCGATCATGAGCGCCCTGGCGGTCACGACCAACGCCCTCACCGCCTTCGCCCTGTCCCTGTCGGCGCTAGTGATCGTGTCTGGCTATACCGCCATCAATGCCGTGGTGAAGGCCGAGCTGTTCCCCGCCCACATCCGCGCGCTGGGCGTCGCCCTGCCCTACGCCCTCGCCAATACCGTGTTCGGCGGCACGGCCGAGTACGTCGCCCTGTGGTTCAAGCTGGACGGCCGCGAGAGCCTGTATTTCTGGTACGTCACCGGGATGATCGGCGTGTCTCTGATCACCTATGTCCTGATGCGCGACACGAAGGCGAAGAGTTTGATCGTGGAGGTCTGAGCCCTCCCCGCTGGGGCCACGGGCGACGGAGCGCGGGCCTCCAGGTCCGCTCTTTGCCGGCGTTGAAGAGCGGACCTGGAGGCCCGCGCACCAAGACGGCGTGTCAGGCGGCTGGAGGCGCCACGACAGCGGACGCAGCAGCGGCAGGCGGAGGGGTCGCCTCCTCGCCCTCGGCCAGATAGACCACGCGGCACTCGCCATCGATGGTGGTGTAGCGCCCGTTGGCGGCGTCGACGAAGGCGATGCGGCCGCCGTCGTTATACTCGACCTTGCCGGTCGATCGGCCGGAGAGGGTCTCTGTCCCATAGGTCCAGCAGGTGATGTCGGCGGCCTGGTCGCTCCAGGTCGCGGCGTTGCGGGCGCGTCTGGATTCGGTGCAGGCAGTGGCCGCGACGGCGAGACCGGCGATGAGAAGGATGGTCGTCGTGCGCATCATGCCGCGAATCTCCCGCCCTTGTGGGCATAGGCTTGGGTGCCACGGGTGATCACCCGATCATAGGGCTGGATCGCCTCGATGCCGATCTCGGACGCGCCCTTCAGACGATCATAGATGGGGCCGAAATCCTCCAGCGTCGCGTCGTTCAGGGCCTCGATCGAGGGGATGACGAAATAGACCTGCTGGAAATCGTCGATGCGGTAGTCGGTCCGCATAATCCGCTCCAGATCGAAGGCGATGCGGTTCGGCGACGGATCCTCGAGCGCGAAGACGCTTTCGGAGGCCGACGAGACGATGCCGGCGCCGTAGATGCGCAGGCCCTGCCCCTCGTCCATCAGGCCGAACTCGACCGTGTACCAGTAGAGGCGGGCGAAGTTCTTGAGCATACCCAGCGACTGGGCCCGCTGGCCGCCCTTGCCGTAGGCCTGCATGTAGTCGGCGAAATCCGGGTCGGTCAGCATCGGGACGTGGCCAAATACGTCGTGGAAGATGTCCGGCTCCTGGAGATAGTCCAACTGGTCGGGTTTGCGGATGAACTGGCCCGACGGGAAGCGGCGGTTGGCCAGGTGGTCGAAGAAGACCTCGTCGGGCACCAGGCCGGGCACGCAGACGACCGTCCAGCCGGTCAGAGCCTTCAACTTTGGATTCATGAGGGCGAAGTCGGGAATGCCGCCGGTGTTCAGGTCCAGCGCTGTCAGCCCCTTCAGGAAGACCTCCGAGGCGCGGCCCGGCAGGATCTTCATCTGGCGGGCATACAGGGTGTCCCAGGTGTCATGCTCGACCTGGGTATAGGCGCGCCAGTTCTGGGAGATCGTCCAGTCCGCCGCCGCGCCTTCGGGCGGAGTTTGAAAGACATGTTCGAAATCAGCCATCACGCGCTCCTTGAACCGGCAGTCTAGAACTCCGGCGACCAAGAGCCAACGGCCGGATCCGCCCGATCAATGAATCGGCTGAGCCCGCGGGGCGATGCGACCGCTGTCGTCCATCGTGAACCAGTGGGCCTGATCCGCGGCAGACAGGGGCGTCACGTCGGGATCATGCTCAAGCACGTTCTCGGCGGCATAGACCAGGAAGCCGGAATCCATACCCATGGCCAGAATGCGATAGAAGGGCTGATCGCGCTGGTCCGGGCCGGGTTCGCCGGCCGGTCCCGCATAGACAGCGTCAACGTCGACGACCACGCCGCGAAACGATTCCTCGCGGTGACGCACGATCTGGCCGAGGCCGAATTTGGCGGTGAGGGACTGGGTCATCCTGCACGGATACGACCCCGAGCCTGAGCGGGATGCCGGTCGTCCTGTTCATCTTGCTGTCAGATAGGCTTGGCGCGGACCGTTCGGCGCGGCTAGGTTCACCGGGACGGGCGCCCGGTTCGGCTGCGCCTACATGAAAGTTCGGCCCATGCCGGAACCCAACGGCGCGCCGCGAAGGCGCGACGAGCGGTCCCGGGTCCAAGGGGCGTCCATGCGAGATTCGTCGGGTCGCGACGGTCCCGTGTTCGGCGCCCTCGATCTGGGGACCAACAATTGTCGCCTGCTGATCGCGCGTCCGGCGCGGGCGGGCTTCCGCGTGGTCGACAGTTTCAGCCGTATCGTGAGGCTGGGCGAAGGTCTGTCGCGCACCGGCCGGCTCGACGAGGCGGCGATGGACCGTGCCTATGACGCCCTGGCCCTGTGCGCCGAGCGGGTTGTTCGACGCGGCGTGGACTCCGCCCGGCTCAACGCTGTCGCCACCCAGGCCTGTCGGCAGGCCGAGAACGGCCAGGAGTTCATTGATCGCGTCCGTCGCGGCACCGGGCTGAAACTCCGCATCATCGATCCCGTCGAAGAGGCCCGCCTGTCGGTCGAGGGGTGCATCAATCTGTTCGATCCCAAGGCCGAGGCGGTGCTGGTGATCGATGTCGGCGGGGGCTCGACGGAACTCTCCTGGCTGAGGAAGTCAGGCGCGGAGATGAAGACCGTGGCCTGGATGTCGGCGCCGCTGGGGGTCGTGACCCTCGCCGAGCGGCACCCGGAACCGGCCGGAGCGGGTGCGGCCTGGTACGAGGCCATGGTCGGAGACATGAGCGCGGCGCTGTCCGCCGGATCGTTCGACGACGCCGAGTTCCGCAGGCTGTTCGCCACCGGTCAGGGGCATTTGGTCGGGACATCGGGGGCGATCACCAGCCTGGCGGGGGTTCATCTGAACCTGCGGCGTTATCAGCGGGACCGGGTCGACGGGCTGTGGATGACGCGGGCCGAGTGCGATGCCGCGGCAGAGAAACTGAAGGCCCTGGGGCCGAAGGGTCGGGCGGCCGAGGCCTGCATCGGGCCGGACCGCGCCGATCTGGTGCTGGCAGGGGCCGCGATCCTGGATGCGGTGCAGCGCGCCTGGCCCAGCGAGCGGGTCAGGGTCGCGGACCGGGGGCTGCGCGAGGGCATGCTGCTGCAGCAGATGCGCGAGGCCCGCAAACCCCAGCGCCGACGTCGCGGCCGGGGGCGAGGCGGTCAGACCGCTGGAGCGGCCGCGCCCGAGACCTGAACCGGCAGGACAATGTCGCAGATCGAGAAGTCCGCGCCTCGCGCCGTCCGCACCCCGTCGGCCAAAGTCCGGAAGGCGGCCGAGGCCGTGTCCAGCACCTGAACCACCGGCCGGTCCGCCTCGGGCAGGTCCGAGGCGATGCGCACGCGGATCATCCGGTCGGGATCGGCGGTGACCGCGCCGTTGTCGCCGTCGCCGACCTTGATGGCCCGAACCACGTCGAGGCCCGACACCACCGTCCCCCAGACCGTGTAACGCTTGTCCAGCGCCGGATAGGGCTGGCGCATCAGGAAGAACTGGCTGTTGGCGCTGTCGATGGCATCATCGCGCGCCATGCCCGCGACACCCGGGCAATAGGCGCCCCAGGCATGGACCTTGCCGTCGGCGGTCGTGGCCATCAGGGAGGTCGGCTGTGTCTGGATCGGCAGGCTGTGCAGGAAGCCCAGCATGGCGCCGGCCGGTGAGGCGACCGGGGTGAACGGCGCCTCCGGACCCCGGCGGAAGGTGAACTCGGCCTTGATGTCCGGGTAGGGACTCTGGCCCTCGCCATTGCCCAGCGGGTCGCCCGTCTGGGCCATGAAGCCGTCGATGACGCGATGGAAGGTGATGCCATCGAAGAAGGCGCGGCGGGTCAGGAGCCGCATCCGCTCGACATGCAGGGGCGCGGCCTCAGGCGCGAGTTCGACCAGGATCCGGCCCCGGTTGGTGTCGATGATCATCAGGTTGTCGGCCGGGACGGTGCGCCAGTCGGCGGCCCCGGGGGCGGCCGGAGCCGGAGGCGGGGGCGTCACAGCCTCCTGCGCCCGGGCGACGGGCGCGCCCGCCAGAACAAGACCGATCGCCAGAGCCGCCAACCGCATCGTCATTCCCCTGAAACCTCCGCCACAGGCTGCACGTCGCAGACCGTGAACTGTGAACCACGCGCGGCGCGAACCTCGGCCACATGCGCCTGGAAGGCCGCCGACCGGGCGTCGAGCACGCGCACGACCGGACGCTCGCCTTCGGGCAGGGCGGCGGCGGTCCGCACATGGGTCATCGTGTCCGGATTGTCGGTCACGGCGCCGTCGGCGCTCTCCGGACCGGCCTTCAGAGCGCTGACGACCTCAAGCCCCGACACGATGCGCCCGAATGCGGTGTAGTTTCCGTTCAGGACCGGGTTGGTCGCCATCATCAGATAGAACTGGCTGTTGGCGCTGTCGGGCGCGCCGGAGCGGGCCATGCCGGCGGCGCCGGTGCAGAACAGGCCGCCCGCGTCGACCTTGAAGTCCGCCGTCACCATCATCTGGGCGTCAGGCTGGGTCACCACCGGCAAGGAGCCGACCAGGCCGACGATGCCGGTCGGAGCGCCGCCCTCGATCGGGGCGAACCGGGCGTCGCGGCCACGGCGGAAGGTGAACTCTGCGGCGATGTCGGGCAATTCCGAGCCGCCGGCTCCGGTTCCCAGCGGGTCACCCGTCTGGGCCATGAAACCGGTGATGACGCGGTGGAACTTCAGGCCGTCGTAGAAGCCCTGGTCCGCCAGGGTGCGCATGCGCTCGGCGTGCCGCGGCGTGGCGCGCGGCTCCAGCTCGACCAGGATTCGACCCTTCGAGGTATCGATGACGAGCAGATTCTCAGGCGCGATGGTGCGCCAGTCGCTTGCCGCAGGGACCGGGGCGGCAGTCGCGGGTGCGGTCTGAGACGTGGCTGCGGCGGGTGCGAGGACCGACAGGGCGGCGGCGAGGACGAAAGGCGTGATCTTCAAGGCGTTATCCTGAGCGATTCTAGCGTTTGACGCGGTCGCGCACGGCGGCGGCGACGGCGGGGCTGACGAAGCTGTCGATGTTTCCGTCCAGCCGGGCGATTTCCTTAACCAGTCGGGAGGCGATGGCTTGGTGGCGAGGATCGGCCATCAGGAACACGGTCTCGATGTCGTCATTGAGGCGCTGATTCATGGCCGTCATCTGGAACTCGTACTCGAAGTCGGCGACGGCGCGCAGGCCGCGCACGATGACGTTGGCGTCCAGCTTCTCGGCGAAATGCATCAGCAGGGTCGAGAACGGCAGGACTTCGATCTCGGCCCCGAGGCGGGCGATCTCGGCGCGGACCATCTCGACGCGTTCGGCGGTCGTGAACAACGGCCCCTTGTCGTCGTTCTCGGCGACGCCGATGACCAGTTTGTCGACCAGCTTCACAGCCCGGCCGATGATGTCCATGTGGCCGTTGGTGACGGGGTCGAAGGTCCCCGGGTAAAGCCCGATCCGCATGCTGTTTTCTCCCCGCCGGCTGGTGTGATTAGCAGGCGGAGCGGGCCCGGCCTAGATCGGCTGAGGCGTGTTCGACGACCAGGCGCGTGCGAGCCTGTCGATCCGCTCCGGCGCGGCGCCGAAGACATGGTCGCCGATGGCCGTGATCGGACAGGCGGGGGTGGCGCTGTTGCACAGGAAGGCGGCGTCGAAGGCGGCGAGGTCGATGAGGTGGACGGGCGCGTGTCGCTCGGTCAGGCCGACAGCGGCGAGGCCGCGGGAAATCAGGGCCTGGGCGATGCCTTCGAGCATGGGCGCCTGGGGCCAGACCACCGTGTCGCCGGTCAGGAAGCCGATGTTCCACAGACTGCCTTCGGAGATCAGGCCGTCTGCGTCGGTGAACAGGGCGTCGTCGAAGCCCGCCTCGCGCGCCACCCGCCGGGCATGGATCAGGGGGAAGGTCGCCGTGTGCTTCAGATGGGCCGTGTCGCGGACATAGGTTTGGGGCTGGACGAGGACGCTATCGGCCAGCGGTGGCGGGGGCGGTGCGATGACGGTCATCACCTTGGGCAGGACCCGGTCGGACGGCAGGCGGGCCCGGATGTAAGGCGAGAACAGGCTGACCCGCAGCCAGGCGTCGCGGCGATCGCCAAGGGCCAGACCCATGAGGTCGCGGAGGCGGTCCTCGCCGACCGGTTCACCGAAGAGTTCGATCGCGGAGGCGTCGAGGCGGGCGAGGTGCAGCTCAAGGCCGCGCACGCCGGCGTCCTCGATGCGGAAGGATGTGTAGGCGCCGTAGTTCACGATGGCGAGGTAGCGGAGGTCGGCCTCGGTCGGGGGAAGGCCGTCGATGAGGAAGTCGGTCATCGAACCCTCTCCCGGTGGGAGAGGGCTTGAGGCTCGCAGAGCGGAGCGATGCGTAAGCCGCAAGGGTGAGGGTCGGGTTCGTACCAGGGAGGCGCGGCCCTCACCCTTTCGCGCAAGGACGACGGCTTCGCCGCCGTGCGCTCAAGCCCTCTCCCAACGGGAGAGGGATCAACCTTCGCCGCCCTCATCGGTGTCGACCTCGGGTTCGTCGCCGCCGCTGTCGGCCAGACGTTCGACGGACACGACCTTCTCGCCTTCCGCCGTGCGGAAGATGGTCACGCCCTGGCTGGAGCGGCCGACGATGCGGACCTGACCCACGCGGGTGCGGATCATCTGGCCGTTGGAGGTGACCAGCAGCAGGTCGTCGGTGTCCTCGACCGGGAAGGCGGCGGCGAGTCGGGCGCCGGCGCGACCGCCCAGACCGTGGGCCGTCAGACCCCGCCCGCCCCGACCGGTGCGGCGGTACTCATAGGCCGAGGAGCGCTTGCCGAAGCCCGTCTCGGTGACCGTGAGGATGAATTGTTCGGCCGCGCCCAGTTCGGCGATGCGTTCGACCGACAGGGCCGCGTCTCCCGAGCCCTCGGCCTCGTCATCCGCCTCGACCACGGCGGTGTCGTCCTCGCCGTCGGTAGCGCGACGCATGGCGTTGGCGTGCTTCACGTAGGCCGTCCGCTCGTCCGGCGTCGCATCGACACGCCCGAGGACGGCCATGGAGATGACGGCGTCGTCGCCCTGGAGGCGGACCCCGCGCACGCCGGTCGAATCGCGGCCCTTGAAGACACGAACGTCGTCGGCCTTGAAGCGGATGGCGCGGCCCAGTGCGGTGGTCAGCAGCACGTCGTCCTCGGCAGTACAGAGGGCAACGCCGACCATGTGGTCGCCGTCTTCCAGCTTCATCGCGATCTTGCCGGCGCGGTTGACCGTGGCGAAGTCCGACAGCTTGTTGCGGCGCACGTCGCCCGAGCGGGTGGCGAACATCATGTCGTAGTCGCCCCAGGTCGTCTCGTCCTCGGGCAACGGCAGGACGTTCATGATCGAATCGCCCGGCTCGATCGGCAGCAGGTTGACGAAGGCCTTGCCGCGCGAGGTCGGGGCGCCCAGCGGCAGGCGCCAGACCTTCAGCTTGTAGGCCTTGCCGTTGGTGGCGAAGAACAGGACCGGTGTGTGGGTGGAGGCCGAGAAGACGCCGGTGATGGCGTCCTCGTCCTTCATCGTCATGCCGGACTTGCCCTTGCCGCCGCGATGCTGGGTCCGATAGGCGTTCAGGGCGACGCGCTTGACGTAGCCGCCGTGGGTGACGGTGACGACCATGTCCTCGCGCGGGATCAGGTCCTCGTCTTCCAGTTCGAAGTCGCCTTCGCCGATGGTTGTGCGACGGGGCACGGCGAACTCATCGCGCACTTTCAGAAGATCCTCGCGGATGATGGCGATGATGTTCTTGCGGTCAGACAGGATCGTCAGGTGGCCCTGGATGGTGTCGGCCAGGCCGCGCGCCTCGGCGAAGATGTCGTCGCGGCCGAGGCCGGTCAGGCGGCTGAGCGTCAGGCCCAGGATGGCGCGGGCCTGTTCGTCAGTCAGCTTCAGGCTGCCGCCGTCGATCAGGACGGAGCGTGGATCGGCGATCAGCTCGACGAGGGCGATCATGTCACCGACAGGCCAGGCCTTGGCCTGCAGCCGCTCACGCGCTTCGGCGGGATCGGCCGAGGAACGGATGATGTGGATGACCTCGTCGATGTTGGCGACGGCGACGGCCAGACCGACCAGGACGTGGCCCCGGTCCCGGGCCTTGGCCAGCTCGAACTTGACGCGGCGGACCACGACCTCTTCGCGGAAGTCGAGGAAGACCTCGAGCATCTTGCGCAGGCCCATCTGCTCCGGGCGGCCGTGGTTCAGGGCCAGCATATTGACGCCGAACGACGACTGCATGGCCGTATAGCGCCACAGTTGGTTCAGGATCACGTCGCCCGAAGCGTCGCGCTTCAGCTCAATGACAATCCGCATGCCCTGGCGGTCCGATTCGTCGCGGACGTCGGAGATGCCTTCGAGGCGCTTCTCGCGGACCATTTCGGCGATGCGTTCGATCAGGGTCTGTTTGTTGACCTGGAACGGGAGTTCGGTGACCACGATGGCCTCGCGGTCCTTGCGGATGGTCTCCACCGAGGCGACGCCGCGCACGATGACCGAGCCGCGACCTTCACGCAGGGCGTTGCGGGGCGCGGTCCGGCCAAGGATCTCGCCACCGGTGGGGAAGTCGGGGCCCGGCACGATGGCCAGCAGGGCGTCGTCGGAGATGTCGGGGTCGTCCAGCAGGGCCACGGCCGCATCGACGATCTCGCCCAGATTATGCGGCGGGATGTTGGTCGCCATGCCGACGGCGATGCCGCCCGCACCGTTGACCAGCAGGTTCGGGATCCGCGCAGGCAGGACGACGGGCTCCAGCTCCTTCTCGTCGTAGTTCGGCTGGAAATCGACGGTGTCCTTGTCGATGTCGGCCAGAAGCGCACTGGCGGCCGGGGCCATACGGGCCTCGGTGTATCGCATCGATGCGGGCATATCGCCGTCGACCGAACCGAAATTGCCCTGGCCGTCGATCAGCATCAGCCCCATCGAGAAAGGCTGGGCCATGCGCACCAGGGCCATATAGACCGAGGCGTCGCCGTGCGGGTGGAACCGGCCGAGCACGTCGCCGACGACGCGGGCGCATTTCGAATAGCTGCGCTCGGGCGTCATGTTCAGGTCATGCATCGAGTAGAGGATACGACGGTGAACCGGCTTCAGGCCGTCACGGGCGTCCGGCAGCGCGCGGCTGACGATCACGCTCATGGCGTAGTCGAGGTAGGAGCGTTTCAGCTCGTCCTCGATCGAGATGATGGAAATGTCCGAGCCGCCCGAACCGGCTGGCGGTGCGGCGTTTTCGTAGCTGTCGTCGGTCAAGGATTTTAGGCTTTAGATGGCCGGAATCGGAACGTGATCCGCTATGATGATTTCTAGCACCCGTGGGCCCGCGAGGCAAAATTTCGCAGGCTTTTTCACAGGCGCCCTGCCTATCCGTGAAAGGACCAAATCCATGCGCTCCGCAGCCCTCGCCCTCGCCCTCCTCGCCGCCCCGCTGGGAGCCTGCGTCAGCGTCACCGCCAACGACTACGGCGATCACACGATGATGCGGGCGACGCCGGGCGACTTCGGCGAGGCGACCCTCGTCAACGCCTCCGGCGCGCGAATCGGCCGGGCCGTGCTGACCCAGGGCGCGACGGGCCTGCTGATCCGGATCGAGGCGACCGGCCTGACGCCGGGCTGGCACGGGGTGCATATCCATGCCGTCGGCGAATGCGCCGCGCCCTTCACCTCGGCCGGAGCCCATGTGAACCACGACGAGCCCAAGGCGCCGCACGGCCTGTTGAACGCAGAAGGACCCGATGACGGGGATCTGCCCAACATCTTCGCCGCACCCGATGGCTCGGTCTCGGCGGAGCTGTTCACCAGTCGCGCCCGGATCGCCGATGAAGGCCCGGGTCAGTGGCTGTGGGACGCGGACGGTTCGGCCATCATCATCCACGCCAATGTCGATGACCACGTCAGCCAGCCGATCGGCGGAGCCGGCGACCGAGTGGCCTGTGGCGTGATGGCGGCGGGCTAGAGCCTGATCGTTTGAGACGGAAGCGCTTCTTGCTTCTGTCGAAGCTTGAACCAAGCTCTCGCTTACATCTGGAGCAGGATTCACGGCATCAGCGGAATCGCGAAGCGATTCCTCCTGAGCCGATCCTGCTCTAGGCCTTCGCCGCGCCTGCTCGCAGGCCCCGCTCCGCGAGGGCGACGACAGCCACGCCGGCCATGGTCAGGGCGGCGCCGGTGAGAATCTGCGGCGTCAGCACATCGCCCAGCAGGCCCCAGCCGATGGCGATCGAGACCACGGGGGTGGCGAGGAAATAGGGCGTCACCCGTCCGGCTTCGCGTTTCTGAACCAGCCAGAACACCATACTGGTGGCAAAGACCGACGAGATGACCCCGGCCCACAGCATGCAGACCCAGATCAGCGGGGTCGCGGCCCGGACAGCCTCGACCTGACCGGTCTCGAACATGGCTGAGCCGAACGCGAGGGTCGGCAGGGCGACCAAGGCGAGCAGCCCCTGCATCTTCAGCGGCGGGATCGAGGTGGTCCGGCGCGCGATCACGGTCGTAATCCCCCAGAAGGCCGCTGCAGCGATGATCACCAGGATGGCAGGCCAGTCATGCAGGGCATGGGGATCGGCCGACATCCAGGCGACGCCGATGAGCGATACGACCATGCCGATCAGAGCGGCGATCGACAGCCGCTCGCCCAGCAGCAGGAAGGCGAACAGGGCCGTGAAGGGGATCCAGAGCTGGGACGCGACCGCGACGGGGCTGACGTCTTCGGCCAGGGAGAAGCCCAGATAGAGCAGCCCATAGTGCAGGGGTCCGCCGAGGATGACGATCAGGACCAGGCTCTTCCAGTTGGGAAAGGGCGGACGCACGAAGGGGATCAGACACAGGGCGGCGATGGAGAAGCGAATGGCTCCGGTCAGCAGCGGTGGCAGCACCTCGGTCGCCACCTTGGCGGCGGCATTGTTGGCCCCCCAGATCACCACGATGGCAGCGATTGCGCCGATCTCCATCAGGGACAGCGGACTGTGGGGCTTGTCGGGAGTTACGGGCACGGACGGCCTATCGCATGCCCGAACAAAAACGTCGGCTCACAATGCATGAGCCGACGTTTCGATTGCGATGGACCGGTCTGTTTAGAACGGGATGTCGTCGTTGAGGTCGTAGCTTTCCTTCGGGCCGGAGGGCTTGTTGGCGCCGCCGGTGGAGAAGCCCGAGGAATAGTCGTCATCGTTCGAGCGACCGCCCGAACCCTGACCGCCGCCTTGCGAAGCCCCGCCGCCGTCACGGCCGCCCAGCATGGTCAGCTGGCCGTTGAAGCGGCCGATGATGATTTCGGTGGTGTATTTCTCGACGCCGTCCTTGTCGGTCCACTTGCGCGTTTGGAGCGAGCCTTCGACATAGACGGTCGAGCCCTTTTTCACATAGTTTTCAACGACCTTGACGATGTTGTCGTTGAAGACCGAAACACGGTGCCATTCGGTCTTTTCCTTGCGCTCGCCCGATGACTTGTCACGCCAGGTCTCGGAGGTGGCCAGGGAGAAGTTGGCGATGCGGTCGCCGTTAGGCATGGAGCGGATTTCCGGATCGCGACCCAGATTGCCGATGAGGATGACCTTGTTGACGCTTCCCGCCATGATGAAATTCTTTCTCTGATCGCTCCGGCGCGACTGTGCGACCGGGCTGAAAATCCTGGTCCCGCGAGGCGCGCCCGCGAAACCGTTAACACGTGTTCCGAGTTTGTTCTACTGTCCCGGGAACGAGGGCGGTGCGCGTTCCTCGACCACGACGCCCAGTTCGGTGACGCCCCGCTCGATGGCGCCCGGCACCGCCAGGCGGCCGTCGCCGGTCCGCGCCAGGGCGAAGAACCGCGCCCCCTCCAGCGTCCGCGCGAACGAGACCCCCCGACGGTCGACGAAGATGAACTGGCCCTGATAGGCGCCGGTGACCTCCTCGCGCGTGCTGCCCAGGCCGCGGAAACGCAGACGCATTTCCTCCAGCCGGGCGGCGCACATCTCGATCTGGACCTGGTCACGCGCGACGACGTTGAAGACCGGCTCGCCCTCAGACTGCTCGACCGCATAGCAGACGCCGGTATCGGTCGGGGCCTTCACCGCCTGGGCGCAGCCCGCAAGGACCGGGATCGCCAGGAGCGATGCGATCAGGGTGGGGCGGATCATCAGTTCAGGCTCGGGAACTGGCAGCTGCGATCCTGGTCGGCCAGGATGCGGAAGCGCGTGTTGTCATTGGACTGCTCGACGCGCCGGGGCACCAGACGCAGGGTCAGATTGCCGTGGCGGCCGTACTGGGCGTCGCCAGGGCGGACGCAGGTTCCTGCGTACAGGGCCTGGACGCACTGGTTCAGGCTCATCTGGCCCAGCTCACGCCAGTCCGAGCCGGTGAAGCGCAGGCAGGGTGCTCCGGACGCGCGCTCCACGCGCGGCTGGGGCTGCAGCTGGGGCTGCGGCTTTTCGGGAAGGGTCGTGTCGTAGGGATCGACGACGCCGCTGCCGGCTGTCGCCGTCGCGTTGGGCAGGGCTGGCGGCGGGGCGAAGGACGCCGTCGGGGCGGCGGCGAGGGCGCCCGTCTCGTCGAGACCCACATCCAGGGCGTCCGTGGCCAAGCCGTTGCGTCGGGCGCAGTCGGAAAGGGTCGCCATTCCGATGAACTGGCCATCGACGAAGCAGCGCAACGCTCGTGTCGGCTCCAGGGAAGGCGCATCGCCGACATTGACCGTCAGCCCGCCGGGGCCTTCGGTTTCCGGCGCTTTCGGCGCGGCCGGTTCACGGCTTCCGCCGAACACCAGGGCCAGCACCACGGCCGCCAGGACGGCGAGGCCCACACCGATGGCGATGATGACGCGATTGTCGTTGGGCAGTTGCATGAAGCGGAGCTCGCTGGGCGTCGGGCCTTGAAGGCCTCAATAACCCCGCCCCGCCCCGGGGCGTCAACTGCGAAGCGAAAACGGCGCCCGCTTATCCGGTCAGCCGGGCGAGCGCAGCCCGATAGTTGGCGAGCTGATTGGTCAGATAGGCCGGGACGGGGCCGGACGCCGAAGCGGTCGCGTCCTGGGGCGCCAGTCCGCGATAGGCGTCGCGGATGACCTTGAGCGCGCCCTGAAGCTTTTCGCCGGCCGCAGTGATCGCAGCCGCGTTGTTCAGGGTCAGGTTGCCGGGCAGGTCCAGGCCGAACGTCTTCACACTGGTGTCGGCCGCGGCCAGCCCGACATAGCCCGCCGACAGGCCGAGCCCCATCAGGGCGTCCCTGCCCGTCTCGCCTGCGGTCAGGATCGCGCCGGTCTTGCCGTCCTTGGCCATGATTGACAGGCGCTGGACGCCGCCGGTGGTGGTCGTGGTCTCGCCGTCCTTGCCGGTGACCGCGCCGCCTTCGGAGGCGACAGTGACCTTCAGCTTGCCGCCGGACGCCACGCTGATCTTGCGGGCCAGAGTCGCCAGGGTATCCTTGGCGTCGATGGTCACAGCCTGGGCCCGGCCGCCGTTGGCGGGCGTGATATAGAAGCGGTCGCCGACCCGCAGGGAGGTGGCGTCGGTCAGTTTTTTGGAATCGCTCTGGTCGATCTCGCCCTGCGGCAGGCCCAGACGGTCCAGTACGCTGGCCCCGCCGGACGCGACAGCGAGGGTCATCGGCTTGGCCTGGTCGCCGTCTCCGGACCAGGTGCGGGTGTATTCGACCGCGCCGGTCAAGGGGTCGAGCCGGGTCAGATAGGCCTTGGTCGGGTCCGTGTCCTTTGCGGCGGGATCGCGGTCGGCGATGCCCGTGATCCAGACCTTCCCGTCATGGACCTTCACGTCGGCGGCCGTGTCGTCGCCCGCGTCGCCGTACCAGCTTAGCCGATCGGTCCCTGCGGCCGTCAGGTCGGTCGAGATGGCGGCGACGAAGACGTCCTTGCCGCCCGAATGGGCCGTGGTCGTGGTCCCGGCAGCGAGACCGCTGTCGCGGCTGGTCCCGGTCAGGATGACCTTCCCGTTGGCGACGGCGATGCCGGCGATCTCGCCCGAAATGGCGCCGAGGTCGCGCGTCGAGGCCAGGGTCGGCACGCCCGCAGCGTCCAGGGTGAAGCGGCGCACGACCGCGTGGCCGTCCTCGACGCCAGCGGTGTAGAGGTTGGAGCCGTCGATGGTCATCGCATCGACGCTGTCGTCGCCGCCGGTGCCGAACTGGCTCTGGCCGATCGCCTTGGAGACGATGCCCGCTGTCGGATAGGGCTCGCCCGCCTTGAAGGCCTGGACATAGCCATCCCAGCCGCCAACCGAGACGGATCCGGGAATGGCCGATTTCGACCGCCCGCCGATATAGACCAGGCCGTCGCCGCCGAAAGAGACGCTGGTCGCCTCATCGGCCGCGCGGGCGCCGCGACGCTGGGTCCACTGCTCCTCGCCGTCCTTGTTGAACACGGTGACGAAGCTGTCGGCGACGTCGGCGACATCTCCGGTCTTGCCCGCGTCCGTGCTGGAAGTGTTCAGCGAGCCCGTGACGGAGCCCGCGACAGCGACATCGCCGTTGTCGTCGATGGCGATGGCATAGCCGCTGGCGGTCGAGGCGGCCCCCAGGGTGCGGGTCGCGACCAGCCGTCCAGCCGAATCGTACTTCATCAGGGCGACGTCCTGAACGCCCTTGATCGGCTGGCTCGTCCCGCCGGAGGTGACGTCGCCGACGATCCAAAGCGAGCCGTCCGGCCCGACCGCGCTGGCGCGGACGGCGGTGACGCCCTCGGGCATCTTCTCCTGGGATATGCGGCCATCGACCCATTGGGTCTCGCCGACGTTGCCGCCGGCGGGCTGGGCCGCCGTGCCGCCGTCGCTCTGGAACTTCAGGATCTGGTTGATGGTGGTGGCTGGGACGGTCGTCTTGGTGGTAGTTACGCCGTTGACCGTTGTGGTCACGGTCGTGGCCGGGGCGCCGGCGGACTGGACGACATAGACGGCGTCCGATGTCTCGGAGGCGGTGAAGCCGACGGTCTCGGTCGAGGTCCCGCGGATCGCGAGCGCCCACCTGTCGGGGCCCGCCGGCAGGGTCACGGGCTTTCCGGCGACCTGGATGACCTTGGGCTCCGCCTTGATCTGGTCGCGGCCGATGCGGGTCTGGAAGCCGGCGGCCTCCAGCTTGCCATTGATGAAGCTCGTGACAGAGTCCATCGTCCGGGGCGTCGAACCCATATCGGACAGATCGATCGGCACGGCCGTGGTCTGGGTCGAAAGCCCGACCGGCACCTTGATGGTGATGTTGAACCTGGTGTCGCCCTCGAAAGCCTTCACCGGCGTGTCCAGCGCGCCTTCGTGGATCGGGCCGGTGATCGAGTTGGAGCTGTCACGAGGGACGCCGGCGGTCGTCTTGGAGGTCGAGGACGACGTACCCTGCACCATGCGGAGCGCGTCGAATTCGGCCTTGCCGAGGTAGGAGCCGATTTCGGCGAGGCCCGAGGCGAATCGTTTCTGGGTCAGGGCCAGGTCGGTGGTGCTCAGGCCCTTGACCGAGGCGCGATTGGCCAGGGCGTTGAGCGACTCCAGCCCCTGATAGAGGGCGAACAGCTTCCTGTAGTCGGCCGAGGCGCCCTTCACGTCGAGCTGGGCGGCGTCCTCGTTGACGAAGGCGCGGCCGCCGAGCGCGGCGCGAACCAGGGCGTCCGGCTTGGGCGCGGTCGCCTGGGCCGAGGTGCTCCACGGCGCGGTCGGCTGGGCTTTCTTCGTGACAAGATTGGTCAGCGCAGCCGAGGACGCGGGGTCATACGAACCGCCGAACAGAACCATCAGATAGCTGTTGTTGATCGCCACTCGATCCTCCGCGGAGGACAGTACGCGAGCGGGCTCAATGCGAGATTAACGTCCGACCAGGGAACGATGGAATGCGAATCGTGTTCTGATCTCGTCGGACAGGAGTGAGATCATGATCTTCCCGAAGTCGCTAATCCAGAATCTGCTGGCCCTGTACGGGTTCGGAGACCGCTCGCATCCGCCGCGCCGCCGCCCTGGTCCTGTGGTGATCGGGCACACCCCGGGCCCTGGCCGATTCTGATCCTTACTGGAACAGGGACAGAATGATCTGCGGCGCCTGGTTGGCGATCGACAGGGCCTGAGCTCCGAGTTGCTGCTGCACCTGCAACGCCTGCAAGCGCGCGCTTTCCTTGGCTAGGTCTGCGTCCACAAGATTACCGATGCCCGATTCGATCGTGTCGGCGAGCTTCGAGACGAAGGTGTTGTGCGCCGAGATCTGTTTGGCCTGGGCTCCCAGGTCGCCAAGCGCAGAGTTCAGCTTGCTTATCGAAGTGTCCAGCTTGCTGAGAGCCGTGGTCGCGCCGGTGATTGTCAACAGGCTGTCAGCCAGACCAAGCGTCAGAATGGATCCGCTGAGGGTCAGGTTCTTGCCCGACAGGGTCACGAACGAGGACGCGTCGGCGTTGGCGAGGAACTTCAGTCCGTTGGTCAGGGAGCCGTTCAGGACGTTGCCACCGTCGAACTCAGCGTTCTCCACGGCCGACTTGATGGCGCGGAGCAAAGCCTGGAAGTCGGCGTTCAGCAGTTCGCGGGACTGGGTCTTGAGCGAGGCGTCCTTGGCCGCGACGACCTTCTCTTTCAGCTGGTTCAGCAGGTCGGAGATCGATTCGCCCGCCGACATGGCGACGTCGGCGATGGAGGTGGCGCGGTCCAGGCTCTGCTTCACGGCGGACAGGGCGCCGAGGTCGGCGCGCTGGCCCTGGGCGATGGCCCAGATTGCAGCGTTGTCCTTGGCTCCCTGGATTTTCAGCCCGGTGGAGACGCGATTCTGGACCCCGGTCAGGTTGTCGTTGGTGCGGGACAGGTTCTGCAGCGCGACGGCGGCGGCGGCATTGGTGTGAACGCTGTTCGTCATAGGTCTTCTAGCCCCGGGTTGTTCGCCGGGAGGCTAGGTCAGTAACAGTCACCGTATGGTTAACGCCTGTAAACCACCACGATTAACCGCGGCGGGCGATCCCGCGCGGTCTGGAGGGTTGGGCCGGCGTCTGAAAAATCAGGCGCTGGTGTCGATCAGGCCCCCGGCGGTGTAGCCTCCGCTTTCGGCCATTCGCAAAACCTGCTCTCGCGGGAACTGGCGGATGACCTCACCGGTGGTGCTGTCCAGGGTCTTGTAGATGAAGGTTCCGTGGGTGGGCCCTTCCTCGATGATCAGACGATACCGGGCGGCCTCTTCGGCCTTCTGTTCGGCGCGGTCCTGGTCGAAGTCGTTGCTCGTGGTCGCGGCCCCGGTGGCTGCGATGACGGGCAAAGCGGCGGCGCCTATCCTCTTTGCATTGGTGTCCATGGCTCCTCACGCCGGGTCTTCCGGCGTCCCTTGGGGAACGGTCGGGCGGGACCGAAGTCCCGCCCTTCCATTGGCTTATCGGAACAGGCCGAGCAGGATCGAGGTCGAGGAGTTGGCGATCGACAGAGCCTGCACACCCAGCTGTTGCTTGGTTTGCAGCGACTGCAGTCGCGCGCTTTCCTTGGCCAGATCCGCATCGACCAGATTGCCAACCCCGGATTCCAGAGCGTCGGAGAGCTTGGCAACGAACGTGTTGTGCGTATCGAGCGCCTTAGCGCCGGTGCCCAGGCGAGCCAGGGAGGCCGACACGTTGTCGATCGAAGCGTTGACGGCCGTCAGAGCGGTGGTCGCCAGGGTGGAGGTGCCGATGGTCGTCGTAGCCGCGACGGTCACGTTGGCGCCGCCCAGCGACAGGTTTTCACCCGCCACCTTGATGGTGGAGCCGGCCGTGTTCGAGAGGGCCTTGAAGCCATTGGTGCCGGTCGAGTTGTCCAGCAGGTTCACGCCGTTGAACTTGGCGTTCGAGACCACCGTGGTGATCTGGTCGCGGATGGACTTGAAGTCTTCGTTCAAGGCCTTGCGCGAGGCCGTGGACAGCGACTTGTCAGTCGCGGACAGGGCCTTTTCTTTCAACTGGATCAGCAGGTCGGAAACCGATTCGCCAGCCGCCACAGCGACATCCACGGCGGATGAGCCGCGATCCAAGCTGGTCTTGACGGCGGTGAGGGCGTTGATTTCCGAGCGCTGGCCCTGGGCGATGGCCCAGACGGCGCCGTTGTCCTTGGCCGAGTTGACCTTCTTGCCGGTGTTGATCCGGCTCTGGACGGTATCCAGCTCCCTGTTCGTAGATTGCAGGTTCTGAAGGGCGGTGAGGGCGCCCGAGTTCGTGTTCACGCTGTTCAGCGCCATGACGAAAGTCCTTGTTTCAAGGTGTTCGACCGTCATTTTGACCGTCGAGAGCATTTTGCTCAGCAGTCCCAGAAGCAATCGGCGCGCCAACCGTCGCAATTTCGACAAACCGCCAGCGCGTTGAAATAACTACGGTACTTTGCCTTAACCACGCTTCTCGCCCGGCAGGTTTTGCCGGTTTGCCGGCCGGACGGCAGGAAATGCCGGGCGCCCGGCAGGTTTTGCCGGGCGTTTCGTCCGGACGACGCGAAAACACCCTGACGAAACGGACGAAACGGACGACGTCAGGGCTCCTTCGCCGCCTGTCCCGCCCGTCGCTCGGCCAGCAAGGTATCGACCGCGATTCGCCGCGCGGCGTCGCAGTCCGCGATCTGGCGGCCCCGGGTCATATAGCCTGCCTCCAGGTCACCCAGGGTCGGGGCGGCGGGAAGACGATGCAACGCGCAGGGCCGGCTCGCCATCGCCGGCAGGGAGAGGCGCGGCGGGGCAACCGACGAGGTCGGGCGCGATCCGGCACAGCTCGCGGTCATGGTGGCGCAGGCGATCAGCGCGATCGGCAGGCAACGGAAGAAAAGAGTCATCGGCGGTTCTCGCGGTCTGGATGGATCGGGCGGTGGCGCGTTCCAGCGTCACGGCGGACTGGACGGCGGCGTCGAGCCGGGCGACCTGACCGGCCTGGCCCTCGGCCTCGGCGGTTCGGGCGGCAGCCTGCTGCGTGGCGGCGGTGAGCGAGGCCTCGGCGCGGCTGAGCCGTCGTCGGTCGAGGTCGAACGGATCCCAGCGGAAGCCGAGGCCGCCGAAGACGACGGCAGCGACGGCGAGGACGAAGACGCCGAGGGCCAGCCAGCTTATCGGCGCCAGGCTCCGCAGGACCGGCGACAGGCCGATCATTGGAACACCCGCCGGTCGAGCTCGAAATGCGGGCCGTCGCGCAGGCGCGGCCAGTCGCCGCCCCAGACCAGGACCACACCCTTGATCTTCGCCGCCGTCTTGATGGCCTCGGCGATGCGCGGATAGAGGGGCCAGTCCCAGCGGATCGCACCCTCGACCATGGCGGCGACATCGACCGCGTGGCCGGTGATGTGCCGCGAATTCAGGGTGCGGCTGGCTCCGGCGCGGACCAGACACGCCTGCAGGGCCGGTGTCCTCAGACCTTCGGTGACCATAAAGTCGACCGGCGTGATCAGGATCGCCGCCTCGATGACGCCGACGAGGGCGGGATGGACGCCCCTCATCCGCGTGCGCGAGCGTTCAGACAGACGGAAGCTCATTTCGGGGCTCCGAGACGCAGGCGCAGGCGCAGATTGACCAGCAGGGCGACCAGTTGCTGGGCCGTCGGCGCGACCAGATAGAGGATCAGGGTCAGGGCCAGCAGCGACATGAGGCCCGAGGCCACCGCCGGGAGGGCGTGGGGTTCGGTCCGGTCGATGACGGCGGACAGCGACCGCCACAGGGCTAAGCTGGCCGCGAAGACATAGAGCCGGCGCCACAGCCATCTGGCCTCGGCCAGAGGCGGGGATGGAGGCCCGGATGGGGGCTGGGGTCGTGATCAATCATTGTCGGGCCCCTCATCGGAGGTAGGATGGATCCTGGACCAGTCAGGTCCACAGACGGCGCGGCTCTCGTCGCGGGACAGGCGGCGGGGCGCCTCCAGCGCATCAAAATCCAGCAGAGGGTCGATACCGTCGAAGAAGGGATCGGCGTCGGGAGGCGGCATCGGCCTCATCCCTGAATCAGGATCACGACGACACCGCCCGAACCGGCGCCGCCAGCACCACCGGAGCTGACGCCCGCGCCGCCGCCGCCGCCGCCGGCCACCGCGATGCTCGAGGCCGGCGCCGATCCGCTCGAACCGGCCGTCGAAACGCCGCCCGCGCCCCCGGAGGCGGGACAGGCGAGAACATCACCCGCGCCGCCAGGACCACCGGCTCGCGCCACGCCGCCCGCATCGAGTCCGCCGCCGCCTCCGCCGCCGCCTGGAGACCCCGGACTCTCGAGACTGCGACCCGTCTCGGCCGTGGCGATGGCCGAGGCCGCGCCGCCGGGGTTGCCGCCGTGGATGCCGGAGCCGGCCGCGCCCGCGGCGCCGCCCGCCGCGCCGCTCGCGCCGGGCTGGCCGCCGCGCGCGGTCAGGAGGGTGACGCCCGAGGCGGTGATGAGGGTGTCGCCGCCGGTTGCGCCGGACGCGCCGCCCGCGCCGAGGGTCACGGTCAGGTGGCCGGGCAGGTCCTCGACGCGCCAGACCGCCCGGGACAGGCCGCCCCCGCCGCCCCCTCCCCCGCCCTGACGCACGCCGCTCGCGCCCGAGGCTCCCGCACCGCCTCCGCCCCCGCCTCCGAGCGCGGTGACGATCAGCAGCCGGGCCCAGTCGGGCGCGACGAAGTCGCCGCCGGCTGTGAGGCGCACCGTCTCGGCCCGCGTGGCGCCGTAGGAGAACCAGACGCGGGCGTCGTCCTTGTCGATGCGCAGGGCCTTGCGCCAGGTCCCGCCGTCAGGGCTGACCTTCAGGCGCAGGTCGTCGTCGCCGATCAGGCCGAGTTCGGCGCGTCCGCCGTAGCCGCTCTGGAACAGCAGCGAGAGAACGTCGGCAGCGCCCGCCTTGTTCAAGGTGAAACGCAGGTCGCCGTCGCCACCGTCACCTGTCGACAGGGCCGTCCAAAGCGCCTTGTTCAGCCGGCCGCGAAGGGATTTTCGGCGTCGGCCGTGGCGTTGAGGCCGAACCGGGTCAGGCCCTGCAGACGGACCGGAAACGGGGTCCAGCCGTCGTCGCCGCGCACGACGAGGGCGCCCTCGTCCAGCACGACGGCCAGCGTCCCGACCGGCGCGGGCACTCGGGTCCAGCCGCCCAGTTCGGCGCGGGCGAGATCGCCTTCCGACCACCCCGACCAGACGGCGCCGGTCGGGGTCGCGGGCAGGATGTAGAGGGCGCCGTCGTCCGGGTCGGGGGGCTGGGCCACGACGGTGCGGCTGACCACAGCCGTCTGGGCCAGAACGTCCAGTCGGGTCAGGGCCTCGTTGAGCGTGACATGTTTCTGCAGCTGACCGGCCGCCAGATAGGGCAGGTCCAGTCGCGCGCTGTGGTTCGAAGCCATTTCGATCTCCGTTGGAATGCGGAGATCAGTGTGCGGGCGCCCCGGAGGCCCGCGCGTTGAAAGGCTCTAAAAATAGCCGGCCGTTGAATTTATTGGGGTCCTGGGTCGATCCGTTGATGGGTATCGCCGGAAAGCGGATTGCGGGGAGACCATGGAAGGGCTGGGAGGCCTCCCCGCTGACCGGATCGCGGCTGTCAGGACCCACGACGCCGCACGAGGCGGCGGCGCAACGGCCCGGTCCCGAACAACTACGGACGGCTCGCCGAGCCGGATGCGGTCTAAAGGGACTGAAGCTCACCGGTGGCGACCACCGGGCCATCCGGCTTGTCGGCGGCGGGGGTGTGACCCGGCGCCTCCATCGAGATGGCGACGGCGACCGCCTGACCCGCAGTGGAGGCCAGGACGTCGGTCAGATGGTGATGCGAGGCGGCCGAGCCGTCGATAGCGCCGATCAGCTGGACCCCGGCCTCGCCCGGCCTGACCAGCCAAAGGTGCGGCACGGCGCTGGCTCCAGCCATCGCGTCCGTGGGAGCGATGAACAGATTTCCAGTCGCGCTATCGTAGGCCAGGGCCACGACAGGAGTCCCGCCATCGGTCATGGCGATGGTGGCGACGCGGGTCACGCCGCCGGTCGGCACCGTGTGCACGATGGGCGCGGGGGTCGGACGCGTAGCCAGCAGGGCGACAGCGACGAGGCTGGCGGCCAGCAGGCCGGTCGAGCCCACGGCCCATGTCCTCCAGAAGCCGGCGCGGTTGTCGTTCGCAGCGACCGGGGCGATGCCCGCCTCGACGCGGGGCCAGACTCGGGCTGATGGCTGGACGGGTGGAATCTCGGCGATAAACCCGGCCAGATGCTCGTTCCAGACCTCGACCTCGGCAGCGAAGGCGGGATCGGAGGCCTCGCGGGCACGGGCGGCGCGCTCTTCGTCGGGCGACAAAACGCGCAGGGCCAGCTCACCGGCCAGGGCGTCGACGGCGCCGGGCTCGTCAGAAGGGAGGTCGGTCATGATTCGAGGCAGCTCCTCAGCCTGAACAGTCCCCGCCGGATCCAGCTCTTCATCGTACCCAGCGGCACGTTCTCGCGGATCGCCAGGGCGTCATAGGTAACCCCCTCCATGAAGGCAGTGCGGATGACGCCGCGAACCCTGTCCTCCAGAGTGTTGAGACAGACGTTCAGCCGGTTCACCTCATCCGTCGTCTCGATCACGTCCGAGGCCAGAGGGGCGGCGTCGGCCAGGTCGTGGGCGTCCTCGACCGGGGCGGTGCGGCGCATCGGCGCGGCCGACCTCAGACGGTCGATCGACCGGTTGCGCGCGATGGTCACCAGCCAGGTGATCGGGCTCGCGCGCGCGGGGTCGAAGGTCGAGGCCTTCCTCCAGACGGTGAGATAGGTGTCTTGCAAAACGTCCTCGGCCAATTGGCGGTCACCCAAGATACGCAGGCACACGCCCAATAGCTTCGCGGAGGTCGCTTCATAGACGATCCTGAAGGCGGCCCGGTCGCCGTGGCCCGCGTTGCCGAGGGCCACGGCCAGTTCGTCTCGCGTCAACATGGGGGTCATTCAGCGGGTCCGGCCAGTCTCGATGGCCGGAATAGGGATGGCCCCGATCGATCCGTCAAGCGAAACAGCCGCTTCAGTCGTGCAGATAGACGACACGCCGTTTTTTCGGATCGGCCTTCATCGTGGCGACGTGCCGATCGTGCTCGCCGGATGCCCGCGCGTCGCGCTCATTCGCCTCGACCCAGTGGGTGCTCTCGATGTCCTTCTGCAGCGCCTTGGCCGCCATCAGGTGGCCGGGGAAGAAGAAGTCGACCACATTGCCGGCCACCGGCACAGCCCCGGTGCCGACGTCGAGACCCAGGTAACCCGCCATCCGGGCGATGGTGTAAGGCGTGGCCCTGGCGCGCACGGCCTGGGTGAACAACCAGCCGGCGGCCCCGACGCTGTAGAGCGTGCCGACGACCGGGATCCAGGTCAGCAGACCGTCCATGCCGATGCCGAAGGGGCCGAAGCCGACGGCCCGGTCGGAGAGCTTCTTGACGCCCTCGACATTGGACCAGATCTTCTCGATATCCCCGATCGACCGCTTCGCCATGTTCGCCCTCCCAAGCGACTGGTCAACGCACCACATCGACCCGCGTTCACCAAGGATAGCAAGTCTTAGTGACTGACAGAGCCTCGCATGCGCGATTGTTCGCGGCCGGTGTCGTGGGGCTGGCGCTTCTGGCTCCGCTGGGGATCGCGCTGGCGGGCCTGAGCGGGATCGGTCACCGGTGGGTCGACATTCTCGCGCAGTTCACCGGGCCGGCGCTCGTCGCGGCGGCGGCGGGGCTGGTCGCAGCGGCGCTTTTGCGATCGTGGACCCTGGTCGCGGCGGCGGTGGTCGTCTGCGCCGTCGTGCTGGCGGCCGGGTCGAGCCAATGGGCGCCGCCGCGCGGAGACCCCGAGGCGGGCTCGCCGGACTTTACCCTCTACTCCGCCAATCTCCAGGCCCGGAATACGGATGTGGACGCGATAGCGACCTCAATCGCCGCGGCCGATGCGGACGTCGTCGTCCTCGTCGAGTTCGGGGATGCGCCGGCAGCGGAGATCGACAGGGTGCTGGCGCGATACCCCTATCGGGCCGTCAACGGCCGCATCGACCGGCCAGGCGGCGCCGCCCGGTCGGTGATCGCTTCGCGGCGGCCGTTGCACGACATCCGGCTTCGCATTCCAGCCCTGTTCGTTGTGGGGGCACGGGTGGAGACCGATCTGGGCCCGGTCACGGTCGCGGGCGTGCACATGACGCGGCCATGGCCCTATCAGATCCAGTGGGAGCAGATTCGCCAGGCCGAGGGACTGTCGGACTGGGCGAGGTCGGTCGACGGCCCGGTGATCGCGGCCGGGGATTTCAACAGCGTCTCCAGCGCCCGGATCGGCCGGATCATCAAGGGCAACGGCGCGTTGATCCCCGCGCCGGGTTGGCCGGGGACCTGGCCGACGAAGCTGCCAGACGCCGCCGGCATGACAATCGACCAGGTCTATCGCTCGCCCGATCTGGCCCTGGTGGAGCGGCGGCTGGGCCTGCCCACGGGATCGGACCACCGACCGGTCATAACCCGCTTCAAAAGGGCCGCTTCGCCAGCCGAGTGAGCCGCGCCTGATGGCCGTCGGCGGGGAAGTCGTCGGCGATCCATTCGGCCTCGAAGGCCTTCAGGATGAGGCCATGCCCGGGGCCGGGCTCAAAGCCCATTTTCGCTAGGTCGCGGCCGCCGACCGGCAGGCGGGGGACAGGCCAGCGTTCGATAAGCGCCAACGCCGGGGCGGTATCGGCCTGCGGCTGAAGCCCGCCGCCGCGCCGGATTCGGTCGCTGACGGCCTCCTTGCCGAGGCGATAGATCAGCGCCCGCAGCTCACGCTCTCCGGTCGTCGGATCGAGCGGTCCCCCGGCTGCGGCCGCAAGGCGCCTCTCGATCGCCCTGGGCAGACGCAGGCCGCGCGCGATGTCCGCCGCAGCGGCCGGGTCATCCGGCAGCAGGGCCGACAGCCGCAGGACCGGATCGTCGCTGGCGGCGCTCAACGCATCGAAGGCCCCGAGCCCGGACACCGCAGGAAACAGCCGCTCCAGCACCCCGGCGTCGCGCATCGCATGGATGGCCGCGCGCGGATCGGGCGCGGCCAGCAGCTTCATCAGTTCCTTCGACACCCGCTCGGCGGACAGCCGCGTCAGCCCTGAGGCGTGGGCGGCGCAGGCGGCGAGGCCCTCGGCGTCAGCATCCGAACCACCATACCAGGCGAAGAGGCGGAAGAAGCGCAGGATGCGGAGATAGTCCTCCTCGATCCGCGTGTTCGGGTCGCCGACGAAGACGACGCGTCCGGCGAGCGCATCCTCCACCCCCTGCCCTGTCGGGTCGAAGATGGCGCCGGTGCGATCGGCATAGAGGGCGTTCAGGCGGAAGTCGCGGCGCGCTGCGTCCTCGGCCCAATCATCGGTGAAGGCCACAACGGCGCGGCGACCGTCGGTCTTGACGTCGCACCGCAGGCTGGTGATTTCGTAGGGCTTCCTCTCCGAGACGGCGGTGATCGTGCCGTGGGCGATGCCTGTGGGAACGACCTTGATCCCGGCTGCCTTCAGCGCCGCCATCGACTCCTCGGGCTTCAGCCGGGTGGCGACATCGAAGTCGTCCACGGGCCGTCCGACGAGGGCGTTCCGAACCGAACCGCCGACGAAACGGGCGCTGTCGGGGCCGCCCGCTGCCTCCAGCGCGTCGAAGACGGCGGTGGTCGCGGAACTCGTCAGCCAGTCCTGGCCCTCCAGCCGGGTCACGCGGCGTCCTCGGCGGCTGATTCGGGGAGGTTTACCTCGTCGCCATAGAGGCGCGCGCGCAGGCCGCGGATAATGCCGGCGGTCGCGCCCCAGATGTACTGCTCGTTCCAGGTCATCGCCCAGAACCACCGTTTGACGCCCTCGGGCGCCTCAAAATGGTCGCGGCTGTGGTTGGCCGGGTCCATGAGGAAGTCCCAGGGGGTCTGGAAGATTTTCGCCACCTCGTCAGGCGAAGCCTTCAAGGGCGGCAGGTGCGCGACCCAGCCGACGACGGGCGTGACCAGATAGCCGGTGCCGGTCTCGTAAGGGTCGGACAGACCCAGCACGGTGACAGCGGCAGGGTCGAGATCGACCTCCTCCCGCGCCTCGCGCAGGGCGGCGTCGACCGCCGTCTCTCCGGGGTCGAGCCGACCGCCGGGAAAGGCGACCTGGCCGGTGTGTCTGGCCAGGCTGTCGGCACGACGGGTCAGCAGAACGCGCGCGCCCGCGGGATCGGCGACGATCGGGATCAGGACGGCGGCGGGCTTCAGCGGACCGGGCGTCCAGCGCGGCGCGCCAGGGTTCAGGTCGAAGTCCGAGCGGATGGCGCGCGTCTCCGCCCGCCAGTCGCCGACCGGCACCAGCCGCTCGACCAACCGATCCTTCAGGGTCCGATGGCTCATTCCACGCCCGCTCCCGGCGGACCGAGCGGGAACCAGACTCCGCCGGACGGGACGGCGAGGCGGCCATCCCTGACCTCGGCCATCTCGACCAGATCGTAGAAGACGGTGCGTGCGATGCGGGCCTCAAGGTCGGCGCGGACATGGACGCGGGGCGCGGGTTCTCCGGTCACGGGATCGGTCTCGACGGTGATCGGGTGGTCGGGCCCGGCGCGCGTCTCGTCGCCGACATCGGTGGTGAAGACCAGGTCGTCGCCGTCGCGGGTCATGGTCACCGCGCGGAACGGCAGGTCCTCGACCTCGATCCGCATCTTCTCGACCGGGGTGACGAGGTGATAGCCGTCGGAGTCGCGCCTCAGCACCGTCGAGAACAGCCGCACCAGTTCGGCGCGGCCGATCGGCGAACCCTCATGCATCCAGACGCCGTCTGCGCGGATGACGATGTCGAAGTCGCCGCAATGGGCCGGATGCCAAAGATGCACCGGCGGCAGGCCACGACCCGGCGCCTGTCTGGCGGCGGCCGTTATTCCGGCGAGACCCTGGGATGGTTCGGAAGCGCTCATTCATTTCACCGTGCACCCCGGCGAAGGCCGGGGTCCAGATGGAAAACTCCTGCGGGGCCGATGCGGTTCGACCATAGCTCCACCTGCCTTTCGTCATCCTCCGGCGCAGCGAAGCGGAGACCGGGGGACCCAGCGGCGCGCGAGAGCGCGAACCTGCCACGCACAGGCATGTTTCCGACTCCGCGCCTGAACAGATCGCCTTCGGCGCCGCTAGGTCCCCCGGTCTGCGGCGCGAAGGCGCGCCTTGCCGGAGAATGACGAAAGCAGAAAGTCAGGCCGCAAGCGCCAACCCGGAAGGCGCGGCGCTGGTAATCGGCAACCACATCACACGCTGTGGATCGGCGGGCCCGGGCAGGCGCACGTCCGGCGCGGGCTGGAAGCCGAAGCGCGAGAAATAGGGCGGGTCGCCGACCAGCAGCACGCCGGCCACGCCCCGGGCCTGCGCCTCGCCGAGGCAGGCGCCGACCAGATCCGCGCCTATCCCCCCGCGCCGCGTATCCTGAGCCACCGCGATCGGCCCGAGGAAGAGGGCGTCCAGCCCATCCACCGTGATCGACCACAGTCGCACCGAGCCGATCATCCGGCCATTCTCGCGCGCCACGAAGGCGGCCGCGATACTGGCGGATTCACGAATGCGCTCCGCCGTCTTGGCGAAACGGCCGGGGCCGAAGGCGACCAGCACCAGCGCCTCCGCCTCTTCGCGATCGGCGGGCGTCTCGGAGGCGATCCGGAAACTGTTCGAGAGGACGGGCGCGGCGCTCATGGCGCGGGCGCTTAGGGGCAATGGGGGGCGGGATCAAGGCACCCCGTTCTTTCGTCATCCTCCGGCGAAGCGAAGCGGAGCCCGGGGGACCCAGCGGCGCGCGGGAGCGCGAAACTGCCGCGCGCATCGCTGCTTCCGACATCCTGCCTGAACAGATCGCCTTCGGCGCCGCTGGGTCCCCCGGTCAGCGCCGCAAGAGCGGCTTGCCGGAGGATGACGAAGGGATGGGAAGCGGGATTGCCTACGAAAACACCGGCGCCCGCTTCTGGGTGAAGGCCATGAAGGCCTCCATGGCCTCAGGGCTGGACATCTGGGAGCCGAAGGCCTCGCCCTCGCGCTGCATCAGGGTCCAAAGGGCCTCGGCGTCGCGCATGAGGCGTTTGGTCTTGCGAAGCGAATTGGGCGCGCGGGCGACGAGTTTGGCGGCCAGGCCGTCGGCGACGGCGTCGACCTCGGACGCGGGGACGGCGCGGCTGGCAAGGCCCCAGGCCAGCGCCGTCCGCCCGTCGATCGGCTCGCCCAGGGCGAAAATCTCGAACGCGCGTTGATGGCCGATGGCCAGCGGCAGGAGCAGGGACGACCCCGCCTCGGGCGCCAGGGCCAGGTTGATGAAGGGCGCGGACAGAAGCGCGTCCTCGGCCACGACGACCATGTCGCAATGGAGCAGAAGGGTCAGGCCGATACCCACTGCGCGACCGCGCACCGCCGCGACCACTGGCTTGTCCATCTCGGCCAGGGCCTTGAGAAACTGGAAGACGGGCGCATCGACGACCTGCCCGCCGCCGCCCTGGGCCCCGATGGCGATGAAGTCGGCGATGTCGTTGCCGGCGGAGAAACTGTCGCCCTCGGCCTTGAACAGCAGGACGCGGACGGCGTCGTCGGTGCGGGCGCGGTTCGTCGCTTCGGCCAGCAGGGCGTACATCGCCTGGGTGATGGCGTTCTTCTTCTCCGCGCGGGCGAAGGTGACGGTCAGGACGCCGTTCGACAGGTCAACGCTGACGGGGGGGCGGATGGGGTCGCTCATGCGGCGGTCTCCGTTTCGGTGAGGCTCCACCAGTCCACGCCGTCGGCGTCGCGTTCGCGGCGCACGCGGCCCTGACCGGCCAGATAGTTGAGGTGGGCGATGGCCTCGCCCGTGGCCATGCCCAGAATGCCGTCGCCGACCGGGCGGGCGAACAGGGAGGCGAAGACATCGACGGCCCGCTTCGGCTCGCGCAGCGTCCGCTCCAGCCGTTTCAACGCTACGGCGTGACCCCGCTTCAAGGCCTCGATGCGCGGCAGCACGCCCGTGAAGGGCTCGCCGTGGCCAGGCAGGACGAGCAGATCAGCCGGCAGGAGATCGCCGAGCCGGTCCAGCGAGGTCATCCAGTCATCCAACGGATCGGCCAGGGGCTCGGTCGGCCAGACGGAGATGTTCGACGAGATTCGCGGCAGGATCTGGTCACCCGAGATGAAGACGTCATCCGACTTGCGCCACAGACAGGCGTGCTCGGGGCTGTGACCGTTGCCGATCACGATGGTCCAGTCCTCGCCGCCGATCGACAGGACCTCGCCCTCCCGGATCCGCTGATAGCCGGCCGGCATGGCCGTCATGCCCTTGGCGAACATGCCGTAGGACTGGCGGTAGCGCTCGATCTGCGGCTCGTTCCAGCCGCCGGCGCGCCAGAAGATCGCGCCCGCCTCTGGCGCCGTACCGGTGTCGGCGAACAGCATCCGGCCGGTGACATATTCCAGCTGGGTCATCAGCAGGGGCGCGTCGAACCGCTCGCACAGCCAGCCGGCCAGGCCGATATGGTCCGGGTGCATATGGGTGCAGATGACCCGGGTGATCGGCTTGCCCGCCAGCGGCCCGGTCAGCGCCGCCTCCCAGCCCGCGATGGAGTCCGGTGTTCCGATGCCGGCGTCGACGACGGCCCAGCCCTCGCCGTCCTCGATCGCATAGACGTTGATGTGATTGAGCTGCATCGGCAGCGGCAGGCGCAGCCACAGCACGCCGGGCGCCGCCTGAATCGCCTCGCCGGGCGCCGGAGGGGCGCCGAGCGGATAGGTCAGGCCGCGCAAGCCATCGCCGCCGGTCTCGGCCTGGCCTTCGCTCGTGATCACGCCGTCCGCCAAGTCAGTCTCCAATCGCAACGGGCCGACCATAGGCCGGGGAGGATACGCGCGTCCAGCGCCCGGTCTTGACCTCATCACGACGGCTCGCCAAGGCTTCAGAACAAGTTTCAAGGAGAGTATCCGTGTTCATGAAAACCCTGGCGGCCATCAGCGGCGCCGCGATGATGGCGATGGCGCTCGTTTCGCCTGCCTCGGCCCAGGAGCCGAACAATACGGGCTCGGGCTACGGAGCGGCCAACTCCGATACGACGCCAACAGCTCCGGCGGCCCGTGTGACTCCGACCCGGACGCCGCGCCAGGAACGCCAGCGGGCCCCGGCCCCGCCGACACCGGAAGAAAATATCGCGGCCGCCCAGGCGATCGCCACATCGGCGTCGGTCGCCTGCCAGGTCAGCCAGGCCAATTTCCTCGGTCTCGCCCCGGACGGCGCCAAATCCTACGAGGCCGTCTGCGCCACCGGCCCCGGCTATATTCTGATGGCCTCTGCCCCGCCCCTGGCCGTCGACTGCGTCCTGCTGGCCGGCCAGGCCCAGATCGACCGCGCCCGTGACCCGCTCGCCGATGTGGGCACCCAGTGCGCCATCCCCCAGAACCTCGACGTCCTCCGCGTCATCTCGGCCTATGCGAGCGAGGCCGGCATCGCCTGTGCCGTCGACCAGGCCGCCTCTATCGGCAAGTCGAGTGAAGGCAATCTGATCTATGAGGTCGGCTGCAACGGCGTCGACGGCTACTGGCTGGAAAAGGTCGGCACGGACTGGAAGGCCTCGGAATGCGCGATCGTCACCACCCAGAACGCGGTCTGCCGCTACTCCACCGCTGCGGAACTGGTCGCGACGTTCAAGACGCGTCTGGCCCGCAGTGAGGCCGCGTCCTGCGACCCGACCGAGGGCCGCTACATGGGCGCGAACGCCAACGGCGCCTTCTGGGAAGCCAAATGCGGCGCCGGCAACGGTGTGATCGTGCGTTTCGACCCGCAGTACGCCGTTCAGCAGGTCTACCCCTGCGAGACCGCCCAGCGGATCGGCGGCGGCTGCCGTCTGACCGTCGTGCCCGAAGCTCCGGCCGCTCCCCCGGCGACCCAGCCCTAGGCTCAGGACCCATTAAAGGGATTCACGGGGCGGCTTCGATCTGATTCACTGGTGGCAGGAGGAGCCTGTCATGAGTGATCTGTTCTGGCTGACGGACAAGCAGATGCGGCGGAT